>JAEOUK010000534.1 GCA_016839385.1 Promethearchaeota archaeon | reverse complement strand
GTAGTTGATATCCTCAAACAATGTGCTAAAGCAGGAGAACTCCATCATGGATTAGAAGAAAACCTTATCACTGAAGAAGATGTTTATAGCGAACTAGGCAATATTATCACAGGTCAAAAACTTGGAAGAGAAAATGATGAAGAAATAATAATTTACGATGCAACTGGCACTGCTATACAAGATACAGCATCTGTCGCTGCATGTTACCTTAAAGCAATCGAAAAAGGATTAGGAACTAAGATTCAACTGAACCAATAACAGAATTACACCTTATCATTTTTCCTCCAATTAGTTCCAATTACAAAATCTGCATATTCTGCTATTTTTTTTACATATTTCTGATATTGCTTGTCTTTGTGTTTAAGATCAATTTGATCTCGTAATTTTTCCAATTGAATATATCGACTATCTTCAGTATTATTAACAATCTCATGTTGAAACACGGGAATTAAATCAAAAAATTTGATAAAAGTCTTCTGCTCCCCATTTATTGTTCCTTTGGCAATCTCTGTCAGAGAAATCATACTGAGAACTATGTGAGGATTTGATTTATTTGCAGAAAGATTACCTAAACTATACACTATTGGTACAATGCGATTAGGATCTCGTTCAGTTTGATAAAATTCATACGGTTGAATGCAATGCGTGTGATGGCATAGGATTAGATCTGCACCAGCCTCTGCTAAATGATGTGCAATTCTGACTTGTCGGGGATTTGGGAAAAATTCATACTCAATTCCCCAGTGGAGTGAAACAATTACTAAATCACACCCTTTGGATTTTAAATCCTTAATTTGTGTTTTCACCAATGTTAGATCAGGCTCTACTTTGGGAACATGAAATTTAATATAATTCACTGCAAAAGGCACTCCTTCCGGCATTAAGTGGAGATTCAAACTAGAAGTAAATCCTACAAATCCAAACTTTATACCATTTTTCTCGACTAAAAGTCCAGTCTTTTGAGCTTCAGCATCCTTATTAGTTCCAAAATGGAAAATTCCATCATTTTCTAGTTTCTTTATTGTTGTTTCCCATCCTTCTTTACCCCTATCTAAAATATGGTTGTTTGATAACATAAAAATGCTGAATTGTTTGTTTTCATGACCCTTCATCGCATTATAATCTTCTATTGTCGCATTTATCTTTGGCATGGTTTTGTGGCTATAGGTAGTTTGTTCTATTTGTTCAGATGTTAATGTAGATTCTAAATTTGCCACCGAAATATCATTATCGAATACTTCTTTTTCCACATTCTTGTAAAACTTGTTTATAGAGGCACCAATAAAATCATTTTTCATTAAATCTCCAGAGAAGGACATTGTTGCAGTCCTTTGAGTTATAAATCCTGATGGAAGGAACATCCGGGGTTTATTTATTTGTTTTTTAAAATGTTCCTCCAATCCGGATCCTTTTTGAGGTCGAGTTCCAGGATGCATAGATCTCATGACATTGTATACACCCACCGTAACTGTTTCAATATCCGGATCGTGAATCAAAGGATACTTAAACCGGTTGAATAAGCGGAAGAAAAAAATAAGTACAAACAAAGTTACTTTCAAGTACCATGGCAGTGAAAGCCGTACGCGTAAATCTTTTGGTGTTTTATTATCCATTTTTAATCCTCTTGGTGAATGAATGATGGTGATAGGAAAAAAGTATTTTTAAAACTATAATCCCCGTGGTTTTTTCAAGGGAAGATATCTGACTTTAGGAAGTGTATTAATCTCGGGATTGCGGACATACAACTCTGATAATCGCTCTTTTACAATACCTCTTTCTATTAAAGATTCTAATTCTCCGAAATAAATTGCTTGTCCTTCACAACATAATACACAGAACGGTTCTAATCCTTGATCTATACGGTTGTAACACAAATTACATTTTTCTGCGATATTCTCTTCTATATTGAACCGAATTGACTCATAAGGACATGCGGAAACACAATCTTGGCATCCAGTACATATTTCACGATCTAATATGACAATTCCGTCTTCCCGTTGG
>JAEOUK010000533.1 GCA_016839385.1 Promethearchaeota archaeon | reverse complement strand
GTTCGGGTGGGTCTTGTCGAAGATTTTCCAGATGAGGATTATGACCTATTAATTGATGTTAACCTAAAGGGTTTATTTTATTCTTGCAAACATGCGATTCCACAACTCAAGAAACAAAAATATGGATCTATTATAACTCTTGCATCAGTAGCGGCACACATTGGTCAAGAAGTACATGCAAACTATTGTTCTACAAAACATGGTGTGCTTGGATTTACAAAAGCACTTGCATTAGACATGGCACCATTCAATATACGCGTAAATTCAGTAAGTCCAGGAGCTACAGACACACCAATGTTGAGAAGTGACGTGTCCAAGCAAGCTAAAGATCGCGGATTAGATTTCGAAACTGTTAAGAAAGAGTTTGAAGAGCAAGGTGTATTAACTCGATGGGCAAGAGCGGAAGAAATTGCAACAGGAATTTTGTTCCTCGCCACAGAAGAATCTTCTTATATGACAGGATCTGACTTAAGAATCGATGGTGGGTGGACGGCTAGGTAAGAGTTGTGATTCAATGTCTGTTGATCTAAAAAAAATCTCTTTTAAATTAGCTAAAAAATCTGAGCTTCCACAATTAATCCACATCATGGTTTCAGCTTATAATGATTTAGCTCAAACCTATCTCAAACGAGATTATGGTCCTCCAGGATATGATGCGGAATATGCACATTTAGGTTGGATGAAAAGTGGAAACTACTACAAGATCGAATATGAAGAAGCATTAATAGGTGGATTCGCGATTCAATTTTATAGAGATATTCTTTATCTTAACTATTTTTTTATCCATCCAGATTTTCAAGGTAAAGGGATCGGAACACAAGTCTTAAAATATATAGAAACTCTCTCAAAATATTGTATTGAGGCAAATACCCCTGAATGGGCAATACGGAATCAGAAATTCTACTTGAAAAATGGGTATAAACAAGTTAGTGTCTATTTTGACAGGGAACTGGGATTTACACTGTTTTTCTATCAAAAATTTACATAAATCAAAGTAAGTTTTGCGCTAATTCAGTCCCGTCCGTTTTTCGAATGCCTAAGAACCTACTATAACATGCTTCAGCCACAATAGTTGCTCCTTTTTTCTCCAACATTTCTTTCATTGTATTCATGGCTTTATCTCCATTAAACCGTCCCGTTACAAACACAACAACGTTTTTTCTATCTATATTTGTAATCCGTTTAATGATTTCAACTATTGTTTTTGGGGCGACATTTCCATAATTTGGGGAACCAAATACAATTAAGTCGTAATCTTGTGCATCTAATTCAGATAATTTCTCTTCAAATAATGAGAAATCTTCATGTTCTACCTTATCAAGCAGTTTTATCTTATCTACAAATCGTTTTGCTTCTAACGCAAATGGAGAATATGTAATATCACATCCTTCCAACGATTTACCCATAGTTTCAGCAACTTTCTTGGTTCGATTTGTCATAGTATAATACGTGATTAGAACTTTCATGTGGATATGTTAGTTTTTGCATTAAAAAACTATACCAGCACCAACTATTGTAAAATAAAGAAAAAGGAATTTAATTCGATGGTTCCAATCTTTCATATCCATATTTTTCGCGATACACATTCCAATGCTTATTTACTTCACTGATTACTTCATCATTAATATCCCATTTATTAGCTACATATCCTTTCTTCTGGTTTTCATAATGTTCAATGAATTTAGGCTCTACTTCATTATACCCTTCAAGATTAAATTTTTCATAGATTTCCTTCATAAATGGAATTGGATTATCAACAAAATCCTCATATTTTATTTCAATGTAGTTTTCTGGTGGTATCAAGTGTTTTGTTTCTTTTAGTTTTTCTAAACTTTCGATAAATAATCTCACATACCCATCTCTAATTTTATCATAATCTTCTTTAAAATCTTGAAGACCAAATATTTCACACGTTTTTAACCAGAATTTATACATAGAAGTATATAGTGTGTATGGATTCCTATATGTAAAGATAAATTTCGCATTTGGATACATTTTGATTAAATACTTGATCTTAAATGCATTCGGTGGGTTTTTTAAAACGAGTTGTTTTCCCCCTCGGCTAAAAGTCACTTTTTGGAGTGCTCGATGATATAACTTTTCCCACCTCAAGATATCACATGATGTGCAATCATCAAAAGTTAAGAATCGAGAAAAGTAATCGAATTTCTTTGGCCAGATTAAAGCATTGTAAATACTGTATTCGCTACGTGCACCAACTGCATACTCTTCCTCAATAGGTTCATCTAGTAAAAGAGGAACGTTGTCCATTGGTCGTGTTGGTGGTAAGGATTCTTGGAGTAAATCTCTTGACAATTTTTCAAATGACAGGTAGAAATTCGGGGTATATCCTTGTAAGTTACTCATGAACCCGAGATTCTTGTCTTTAGCAAACAGTAGGTGAAGGTAGGTTGTTCCTGTTCTAAAGAATCCAATAATAAATATAGGATCTTTTTCAATTTTTGTTCTGCGTATTTTTCCTGCAAATCTAATGTTTTCAATAATTCTCATTGGGAATGTCATAAAAGAAGTCCAGAGAGCCCATCTGAAGCGGGGTTTGTATTTCTTACTAACAGGTCCTCCTCGTGCCCATACTTTAAAGAAAGTTTTAAGATTGTAGCCTCCCATTGGCTCTGATTTTAGTTTTTTATGATGATCTTTATCATAATTCATCATTGGATGATCAGTTAAGGACATAGCCATTGAGTTATTGGTGAATCCATAAAAACCATATGTCAAATCTACAATCTATCAAAAAATAGAATTGATAGTTATTTTAAATTGTCATTCCTCCATCCACGGAGAGGTTTATTCCTGTGGTGAATTCATTTGTTGCCAAAAATAAGACTGCATGAGCTTGTTCTTCGGGAGTTCCTAATCTCTTCATCGGTTGTCTCGCTATAAATTCTTCTCGGGCTTTTTCCGGATCATCATATTTGGATAGTCTACGAGAAAGCGAAGGAGTGTCGCAGGTTCCAGGACAGATAGCATTTACGCGAATATGATCTTCCATATAATCCATTGCCATAGCTTTTGTTAACGCAGATACTGCACCTTTCGAAGCGGAATATGCAGCACGGTTTTTTACACCTTTTAATGCTAATACAGATGAGTTGTTAATGATAGTACCTCGTGTTTTCTTCAAGTAAGGATATGCAAATTTTGAAAGGAGATGGATGCTTCTCACATTCACTGCCATAATCCTATCCCATTCTTCTGTCGTATTTTCATGCACGGCTCCAGGGATCACAATTCCTGCGTTATTGAATAAAATATCTATTTTTTTATAATGAGTCACAGTTGTTTCAATGATATTCTTGCATACATCTTCTTCAGCAACATCTCCTTGCACAAATAAAGCCATTCCTCCACTTTCTTTGATTTCTTTAACCACTTGACTAGCCGAGTCAGTAAGAGAACAGCATACAACTTTTGCGCCTTCTTTCGCAAATAATTTAGCAGTAGCTTCCCCAATTCCAGCTCCAGCTCCTGTTATTATTGCAACTTTATTTTTCAGATGCATTACCAAATCCCCTCTAAAGAATTCCTTGAGTTCGTAAAATGAT
>JAEOUK010000532.1 GCA_016839385.1 Promethearchaeota archaeon | reverse complement strand
GAATTTCTTAAATTACAGCGAGTAAGTGACCTAAAGAAGTTAGTTAGTGGTCTTGAACCTTATTATCCAGGTTTAAGCATTGCTTTTCAAGATGTAGAACCGAATATTATTGAGGTTGAGAAGCAACTTTATTTGGTATTTTACTCGATTTATGAGAAAATTCTTGGTGCATCTCCATTACAACTCCAAAATTTTTTGCGGTCTCTATTATATCGCTATGAAATTTGGAATCTCAAGACATTATTGGCAGGAACGTTAGCGAACATGGATCGAAGTACGATTGAAAAAGAAATTGTAATGAAACCGGAGAAATTACTTCAACGTCAAAATTTCATGAAAAATCTACTGCAACAGAATGATATTACTCATGTTTTACGATTACTAAAGAAATCAAGATATGCACAAATTGTACAACGTGGATACTACTATTTCACCCAGACTAAAGAAATTTTTCTTTTAGAAGCGTTATTGGATAAAAATTTCGTCGAGAACCTCTATGAAACGTTAAGTGATTACACAGGTAAAGAAAAGAGGATTTTCAGCAATGCAGTTGATATAATTATTCAAAAATATAATTTGATGTTGATCTACCGTAGTTTGAGAAACAATATTCCTAAAGAACTTTTACGTCAGCTAACCATACCTTATGGTAGCATTTTCACACCAGAAATTATACTTCAATTTTCTGCTGCTGAAAATGTGTCCGATTTTATTAACCAGCTGAAAGAATTTATCCGAACTCATGATTCGTTTAAAAAAATTGACTTATTGAAAAAAGGAACTGACTCCGATCTTATTACTCATTTTCTTTCCATTTTAAATAAAAGTATTTTTCAAAAACTCACTGAGTCAAATATTGCAGATATTGACTCATTAACCATAAAGCGGGTATTATCATTCATTTTTAATAAAGAAAATGAAATTTACCGCGTATTAGGATTATTTGTTAAAGCTAAGTATAATTTGAAGGATTAGAGCATGCCAAAAGCGAAAAAAGGACCAAAAAAGAGTTACGAGGATATTTACACAAAACAAGTATCCGATTTCATGGAAACCCACGGCCATATAATTGAAGAAGAGCGAGATATTTTTCAAATGGCTAAAAATTTCGAGGAACGTTATGATTTCGTAATTTCTACTGCAAAACAACAGATGGAGGACGAAATTGCAGAGATAAAAATTAGGAATGATAAGTTTTCTGAGCAATTAATCAATGAACATCAAAACCGTTTACTTGAAGACTTTCAGAATTTAAAATTGGATATAGAATTGACATTAGAGGAACATGAAGTCAAAGTAGATATTCAAATGAAAGTTTTAGAAGATTTATATAAAAAAAATAAGAAGAAACTACTCGCTGAAGGAATTAAAGAGTTAGGATTGGGATTTTAATGAAAATTGTAATGTTTGGAGATGAAGATTCTGTTAATTTGTTCCACCTTGTCGGGATTGAAGGGATTATTCAAGAACAAGACGATGGAAATTTTGAAGACAAATTTGAAGGAATTACCAATGATCCCGATGTAGGAATCATCATCATCTCAGAGCGTTTACTAATCAAATACAGAGAAATAATTTTTCCATTTAAGATGCAAAGACGACTACCTATCATAGTAGAGATCCCCAGCATCATCCCAGAATTTAAAGAAGATTATGGTCAAGAAATTGCACGTAAATACATAGGAATCGATATTTAGGAGGACATCAGATGCCAAAGAAAGAGTTCATGGAACAATTCCAAGCAATTGGATTTAGTATGGCGAAAAAAGCCAAAGCTGAAGTTCAGGAGATTAACAAGATCAAACAAAAGAAAATGAGTGAGATAAATATCGAATTTGCCCGAAAATTGATGCGTGATCTACGAGAAAAAACAGAAGGATTCCTAAGAAATTACGAAACCCAATTAAATCAACAAATTTCTGATAACGTCAAAGATCTTAATCTTAAGATTCTTTCGAAAAAAAATGAGATGTTTCAGGATTATATCCAATCTCTCAAAGAGCAAATACTGTTACACATAAGTGAAAATTATGATTCCTATATTCAAAAAATGATTCATGATATTAAAGTAAACATGAAAATTTTTAATTCTACGGTTTACATTCAGCTGAATTCGAAAGATAAGGATGCTTTTAATAAAATTCATTCAGAAATTGGAAGCAAGAAAATCCTATTAGAGCCAAAATCTCTTGAATCTATTGGAGGATATAGACTGTCTAATCGTGCAAATATGGTGGTAGTTAGTGACACAATTGAAGATACTATCCAAAAACAGTTGAATCGTCTAAGAATGTTGTTTTCAAAAAATTTTCCAGAATATAGTGACCGTCGTAAAAGTGCTACAGAATTGATGAAAGAGAGAAATATCACAATCAGTT
>JAEOUK010000531.1 GCA_016839385.1 Promethearchaeota archaeon | reverse complement strand
CATTCACATTTTCATCAGTCATGTAACCGCGATGATTATGTGTGTGACCATCGTTATCGAAATGACCAGGATAGTTTTTTGACCAAAATGAAGAATTCAACTCTGTACCTATAAATTCGTCTTCAAAAACAAGTTCCCAGCGTTCTGGATTTGTAAATACATCAGGTGTTTTATACCGATAATGAAGTATGAAATATACAGGGAAGAAAATACTCAAACCTATACCAATAAGAATTCCTGCAGTTAACAGAATGAATTTTATTTTTTTCCTCAAAACGGTCACTAATTCACATTAGATTTACTTGAAAATAGACATTTTGGTTATAAGTGAAAAATTGACTTATAAAAAATCCTTGCATGCAGGATAATATTTTGAAATTTGATTTATAACCTTGGAAGCGATAAATTTATTGTTTTTAGTTAGCTCTACACATTCAAATTGATTAAGTTCGACACCGTTTGGAAAAGAACACATTACCAATGTATCACATAATAATCCATTTTCTAAAGAATAAGAACCAGGATCATATCCAGAAATCACGAATTTGTGTCTTAATGCATATTTCTGAGAAGCTACACCATTTGGAATTACTGGTATTCTCCATTCAATTACATTCCATCCTTGATACTTTTTCAGTTGCTTTTTTATGGTGGTTTCCAGCATCGTTCCAATGATCAAAACCGTCCCTTTATAGAAATCTTCTTCAATTTCATATTTCTCCCTAAATGGTCTGGTATTTGTCGGAGATACCAAGGTAACTTCATCTTTTTTCATTTTTCGATTTTGTGACTTAATAGTTTGATAAATGTCAATTACAGCAGGATCATCTATCAGAGATATAAATTTTGAGCGGATTTTCCAGAAATGCTTAATAGGAGCTACGTATAAAATAACAGATTCTTTTTTTCCATCAACAAAAGGTTTACCTGAGAGAGGATCATAAGCTCGCTTGTCTGCATAGTTATTATAATTTGGTATAAACCCGTACGCGATAGAACCAGCTGTTTCAGCCAATTTTTGAGAATTTATTTGGCTAGTTCTGACATCTGAATCCAGTCTTACAATATTTTTATTTTCTGGCATGTTTAAAAAAGTCATAAGACAATTAATACCTAACTCCTGTCCCATGCCTTGTCCTCGAAATCGATTATGAACCACTGTTTTTCCAGCGCGTAAGGAGAAATTATTTCTACGTTCCGTAACACAAATCGCTGCAGGTTCTTGTAATTCATCGATCGATTCAGCAATGCCCCATGTTACATTTTTATCTTTTCGCTCTAAAGAACTCTCCATTTCATCTTTTTTATACACTTTCGGGTACAAATATTCATAAGAATATGCGTCCTTCATGATAAGTGAGATAGCTTCAGCATCTTTCCCTGTAGCGAATCTAACACCGAAAGGACGATTTTCTTTCTTACTTTTGAATTCCCCAATGTATTTTTTTAATGAACTCAATTATATTTACCTAGCATGAAGTTTTCGTCTTTTTCATTTGACATTTGTGAAGTTAATATTTAAAGATTTAGTTAAGTAATTACGTAAATTTTCTTGGTGATATCTTCTATTCAATATCTATTTTTGTCGGATGATTCTGTAAAGTGATTCGAATTTCATTGGATAACATTTTGAACCATTGATATTTTCCGATTCTGTAACTTTTTTACTTGATTTATTACAGCACTCGCTAATGGTTGCGCAATTTCTGTTAATCTCATCCCTCGAAATTGGTCTTGAAATACTCCTTTTGGAAATTTACACATAACTAGTCTATCTTGCAACCTATTTTCGATTAATTCTGAGCCAGGATCATATCCAGCAACCACAAATCCATTATCAACGGCTAATTTCTGGGAAAAAATTCCTTCTTGTGTTGTTGGAATGAGCCACTCTAATAAATTCCATTCATAAGAATTATCAACGATTTCATCTAACGTTTTTTTTTTCAAATATCCTTTAATGTGCAAAATGCCTTTGTAATAATCCCTTTCTACATCATAATTTTCGAGGTTAGAATTGAAAGGTTCATGGATAAGTACTTCATCTTTTTTCATGCGACGAGTTATTTTTTGAACCATGTGATAAATGTTTAATATCAGTCTATTTCCCAGTAGATTTATTGTTTTATTACGTATTTTCCAAAATTGATTAATAGTTCCTAAATACAATAATGCTGCTTCTAATCTTCCATCACAATAGGGTATACCAAATTCAGGTTTAAATTTTCGTTTATCCCCATAACAATTAAAATTTGGTACGAACGCATATGGAAATTGTCCTAGAGCTTTAGCCATAAGCATACTGTTATATTGATTCACTCGTACATCTGAATCAATCCTAAGAACTGTATTAAATTCGGGATTCTTCAACATCGCAAGAAAACTATTTGCCCCTAACTCCCTTGCTAATCCCTGGTGTCTAAAGCGGTTTTTAATTGCTAGCTTACCCACATAAATAGAGAAATCGTTTCGTTTTTCAGCAACCCCAAACCCCACAGGTTCAAATTCATCAATCGATTCAGCCATTATCCACATTTGGTTTTTATCGCAAACATTTTCTTTCAATTTTTGTTCATCGTACACTTTTGGATACAGATATTCGTATCCGTATACATCGTGCATAATGTCAGAGATCTTCTTAGTATCCTCTTCATTAACGAACCTTACCCCATATGACTGGTTAGTTTTCGTTTGAAAGGTTCCAATATATCGTGATAGTGAATTTTCTACCATGTATTGTCACGGGATTTCATTATGGACAGAACTGACAGAAAAAGATCAGAAGCTTTAGAATTAAAAACCAAATTACTATCTCAGTGTTATCTGGAAATTAAGCAGAGAAGATCGTGATATTAGCTTCTACAAAAATGTAACTTTGTTTGAAGGAAAATAAAAAATAAAATGAAATTTTGATAATTATTCTTTAGTAGGTTGAATGACAAATTTCCAATAGAATAAGTAAGCAACTGCTCCGAGAACTATTAGTGTTGGGGCAAATATCCAGAACCAGAATTTAAATGAAAACAAATTTGCAGGTACCAATTCCCCTTCAACCATCTTCATTGGATACAAATCATATACATCATCTTGTACTTTATATTTTCCCCAACGCCTCCAGTCGGACCAGAGATTACCTTCGCTAGTTGCTATATCATAAAAGAGTGTGTTCCCATTAATTTCTACAATGGCAGCTTGGACACCATTATTCAAAAACAGATTTCTCGTTATAATGTTGTACATTCCAGATTGTATTGGAAATTCAACCACTAATAAACCTCTTTCTGAGTTACCTTGTATTAGATTTCCTTCTATTCGAAAATTGAAGGTCCCAAATATTTGAATTCCATTTTGACCATCTTTGATCTCATTATTCATGATTAGTGGATTAACGCAAGACTCTAAATACATTCCAAAATTTGCACCAGTCACATTAGTATCAACAACTTTTAAGGAAATGCAGTCTATTGCTTTAATTCCGAATTCTTCTGCTTCAATTGCAGTTTCATTGATTATGAGGTCATTTCCTTTAAGATCAATTCCGACTCTTGTGTTTTGAACAGTTATATTTCTAAAACCTATATTATCTGCTAAGATTTCAATTCCGATTCCATTCATAGTAGAATTTGTATTTCTTACAATTATATCTTCAACAACCAAATATTTTGTAATGTTCTCGATATGGATGCCAACTGTTGTTTCATTAAAGGAAAATTCAAACTTAGTATAGTTGATTATGTAGGGATCTAATAGTGTTCCAGTTCCATTGAACGAGAAATCGAGGATAAATTGATCCAATTCTGAATCGCTCATAATAACAATGGGATTAATTCCCAAAGGAACATCAGAAATGTGCAATTTGGACTTGTCTCCGGTCATCTCATGAAAACTTGAGTTGATCGCTACAACATTGCTGAAAA
This sequence comes from Promethearchaeota archaeon, assembly GCA_016839385.1. Next base: position 3,790 of record JAEOUK010000531.1, on the reverse strand, counting down.
AAACGGATATCAAAAGTATAGAGATGATTAAGGTTCTTCGTTTAGTAAGTGACATTATTTGCCAACAAGGAACGCACTCTTTATAATATTTTTAGTACCTTAGTTGTACTGCTTTGTTTTAAATAGAAAAAAAAGATAAAAATAGCATTAGAATTAAGCATTGAGTTTTTCATCCAATTCTGGAAAAGTTTCAACAGGTTTTGCATCTTTAGGTCGTTTGAATAAATAAAATACTCCACTAATCAGTGCAAATAATCCGGTTAGGATCAATACAATGCCTTCTAATTCTCCTAATTGACTATACAAGGGTATCAATCCACTAAGAAAATTAGATAAGGGATTATAAATAATGGGAAATTGAGATAAAATTGGGACTACAACTGCCACTCCTGCAGAAACTTTTGCAGCGGTTGTCTTTACAACCTTTGTGGGAGTAGGAATTGTTTCTAATAATTTTCCTTTATGATATAGTTTCACACAAGCATCGTCAATAGCACCTGTTTGCAAGGGCGTAATAAGAAACGTGGCTGTGTCATATTCTTTTTCTGCGTTGATTTTTCGTACAGACGGAACGCACACACATCCAGGAAATTCTGGTACAACTTCTACAATTGGTAGATCCTTATCAATCTCCAATGTTTTGTCCGTCGCAGCTCGGGCTACTTCTTCAATTTTAATTTTCAACTTCTCATATATTTTCTCGGTTGATAATATCACAGCTAATTTATTTAGAGTTTCAGGATTCATTCGTTCTCTGTAAAATACAGTTGTTTTACGTTTGAGTTTTTCAGTTGTAATCTCCATTTCAGCTGGTTCTGCAGCTTCTGCAAGACCGTATCCGATATATCCTTCTTCTTCGTCTTCCATAAATTCCTCTTCATGTTCGAATTCTTCCATTACTTTTTTAGCAGCTTCAGCGGGAGGAGCAGGAGCTGAAGAAACTGGGGCGGGAGGAGGAGGAGCAAATTTTTTCTCACTAGCTGCTGTATCAGCTGCTAAGCCTCTCATTCTCTCACTTTTTACTTTCTTTGCTTTCATCTTCCGTTTTTCTTTTTTACTTGGAGCAGTAATTAATTCTTCCGGTACAGGCTCCATAAATTCCTCTATTATGGAATCATCAGATGAACGTTCTTCAAATCCTCCTTTGACTAGTTGTTTCTTCAAATCTTCAGCTTCTTCAGAAGGGGCTGGCTCTTCATCAAAATAAATTTTGTCAACAGCTGCTTTTTTAGGTGGAACTTTAGGAGCTTGAACAGGTGGTAGACCACCAGGGGGTCCAGAAGGAGGTCTAGAAGAAGTTCTAGAAGGAGGTCCAGAAGGAGGTGGTGTAAGTTTTTGTTTTGAAGCATCTTCACCTTCTGCTTTTTTAGATTCCCCGCTCATAATGGATTTTAGACGTTCTACTTCCTCTTTAATAGAACTCTTCAATTCTGGAGATAATTCTGTTTGTTCTTCAGCTTTTTCATAGTCCAAAGGTGCAAGAGGTTTAGGTTTTTCAAGATGGACTTCTTTTTCCTTTTCAAGAGTGGGTTCGGGTTTTTCCTCAGATCTTGTTTTAGCTTTCAGCTCTTTCAAACGCATTAACTCTGTTGAAAGTTCATCTCGTAGAGACTTATCACCTTTAGTTACAGTCATAGGTGCACCTGCACCCGCTGGAGGAGTAACTCTTGGAGTAGGAACTTCCTTTACTGGTTTCACATCTTTTAGTAAGTGATGAATATCCCGATCTATAATTTTTCGAGAAATTTTACCACGTAAATGAGAAGGTGCAGCGAATCTTTGAACACCAAATTCGGAAATCCAATCTTTTTTAATAGATTCATCACCGATCATGGCAATGGCAAATGAAAAATTCGTCTTCTGTTTTACTTCGTCAATTCCGAGTTTTCGAATAGTTTCTTTAATTATTTCATCTGCCATTGTTTCAAATGTAAAATGAATTCCTTCACCAGTTTTTGTGGATATTCGAAAATAATGATTAATTCCATATTTAAACATGAACTGGTCGATATCCATGCTTGGAATCATTACTGCTTCTTCTTCAGATTCTTTGTTGGTTCCTATCAAAATTATAGGGATAAATCCAGCATACTGAGTGATTTCTGCCATCCGCTCTTTTAGATGTTGTAATGTCTCGGGTTTACCCAAATCGAAAACGAGAATAATCCCTAAACTCATTTTAAGGATCGTACGTTTCGCACTAAACTCTTCTGTATCAATATTTGATATAGTAAATTGTATCGTAGTCAATATGATTCACTTTTTTTTCACGATTGTATTTCTAGTATGAAATTTTCTATTAATATAACTATAGATAATATTTTGTGAAGTAGCAGTAAATGATGATGAAAAATTAAAAATGCATCACTTGTTGATAATGTTTTTGAGTAAATATAGATTTTTTCGCTTCATTTTCATAATTAAAAATAGGTTAATTGTTTTTTTGGTCAACATATGTTATCATTCTTAAGCAAATACACTTTAGTTTTAATGAGGGAATAATATGGGAGCATATTCGTAGAGTATTTATAGTATTGGTTCTAATTGTCAATTCACTAACATATTTTTCACTAAATTTAATTTATGGAGTTAATTTATATGGTAGATTACACTACGGAGTATTTTAAAGAAAAAAACATTGATTATATTCAATTTCAGTTTACCACCATGTTAGGTGACTTGAAAGCAGTTGAAGTTCCAGCTAAAAATTGGGATGAAATGAGTGGAGGAACGGGAGTAGATGGATCTTCACTAGGATTCCTCAAAACAGAACAATCAGACATGCGTGCGCTACCTGATTACTCTACATTCTCTATTCTTCCTTGGGATAATGGAGTGGGGCGATTTATCTGCGATATGCATGCTAATGATGGAAAATCTCACCCTTTAGATCCTAGGTCAATTCTTAAGAAAGTCATCAAAGAAGCAGAAGAAATGGGATACTATTACTCAACCCGACCTGAATTGGAATGGTATTTCATAACGAATGAGTTTGAACCTGCAGATGAGGGAAAATATATGGGTACTGTGCCAATGGATGTATATCACTACCTAAGACGTCAAGCAGCAGACCATATGATGCAAGTATTCAATTTTGGGGCACCTCATACGATTCACCACGAAGTTGGCATCGGACAACAAGAAATTGAACTCCAAAAGTGTTTAGCTCTTTATCAGTGCGATAATGTCCAAATTTCGAAAGCTATAATTAAACAAGTGGCAGTAGAAAATGATATATTAGCCACATTCATGCCAAAACCATTCCCAGGTTTAGCTGGTAGCGGTTTACATATCCATGAATATCTAGAAGACAAAGATGGAAATAATGTCTTTTCAACGGAAGGAGGTATAACTGATATCCTTCGGTGGTGGATTGGTGGTAAACTTAAACATCTTGATGCAATTACCGCTATTTTAAATCCATCAACCAATTCTTACAAAAGATTGGTGCCAAATCATGAAGCACCTGTTCACGGATCTTGGGGGATGGCTAATAGAACAGCACTTATGAGAGTTCCGGGTTATGAGACTAAAGCACATGATGAATACCGCGCTGGGGATGCAACAATGAATATATATCTTGGACATGCTATATTACTTGCTGCTGGATTAGAAGGAATAAAAAAGAAAATTGAACCAAATCAACCAACAACAGCTAATGTAGACAAGTTGACACCAAAAGAACGAAAAGATTTAGGTATTAAACCCTTACCGGGTTCTCTAGGTGAAGCAATCGATGCATTTGAATCTAGTGCCTTTCTGAAAAATCTTCTTGGAAAAGACTTCGTTG
>JAEOUK010000530.1 GCA_016839385.1 Promethearchaeota archaeon | reverse complement strand
CAACAGCAACCGCAGCACGAGCAGATGAAGTCTGCATCTTGATTTCCACCTGGTTGTAACACTAAACCTTCTTCTTGGTTTTTTTCTAGAAGTTGAAGTGCCTCTTCCTTGGAAACTTCTCTTCCTTGTCCTTGTTCTAACACTTGAGTTGCGAATTCACCGATTCCCAGACAAATTTCTCTTCTCTCTGTTTTTTCACAATGTTCTCCTTGAAGATCATGCTTTTCACGGCAAATACAATTAATGACGAGAAATGGTCCGCCACTTTCATCAATTAGAGATCTTATTTGATCATATGTGGCAATTGGGTGGTTAGGGGTGATGGCTTTTTCAATAGGGATGGTTCTCATTTGCGAATGCTTTGTGGCTACCAATGATAACATGAATTGATCTGAGTCTGTATAGTCATCAATTTTTTTGAGATATTCTGGTGTAATATCTCCAGCTTTGAGTTCGTATAAACCCACAACTAACGGGGGAATGGCATATGCATTCACACCATTCCTTTTTCTTCGGTAAAGACATCCATTTTCTGTCATTTTGTCAAGGAGTTGAACTAAATTTTCCTTGGAGGGTTTTGGCTTTTTCATGGATGCATGTACTTCATCTACAGATTGGAATCGAAAACTCAGATTGAGTGCTATATTTGCATGCTCAAGTGTAAAATGTTCCTTTAGTAATTGTAAATCAGACCCATCTTTCGTTTTGGGGTATCCTACAGCTTGTTTATCCAAATGTCGTTGTAATTTTCGATATATTGGGGGAATTTCTTCAGATTCTGTGATTGGAATTTACCTCGTTTTGATTATACCTTTGTTGGATAAAAGCTGTTAATATAGATTGTGGTAAAAAAGTACAGATTAATCAAATCGAAATTCGAATCGAGGCAATTCTACACCACTTTTTGGATGATCTCGAGATATGAATATAAAAAAAAGAGATATTTCGAAAAATATCACTTATTTTCGGTATACACCATATTTTTGCGTTGCTTTTACCATAGCAACAATGTTTTCATGCCGGGCTTCGTTCACAATACCGGAGCATCCCCCATCTAAGAGGAACCCGCCACCTTCCATGCAATCAGTACATAATTGTTTCACATAATCATCCATTTGTTGAGGTGTTCCACCAATCATAAGTGACTCAGGAACGTTTCCACGGATGGTCACGTAATCACCCATCATTTCTTTAGCCTTCTTCATGTCAACACGATGAAACCAATAAACCATTTTGCCCGGATGTTTTTTCGCGAAGTCTGTAAGATATTCTAAACGTTGATCGTAGTGCCCCTCGAAGAATGGCATCGGTCGATATCCCTTTTCAATCATAGCTTCCATAAGTCTCGTTAGCGTAGGCCAATAAAATTCTTCGAATTGTTTTGAAGACATAAAACCGTCTGCACCTCTATGAAGCGGGATAAAAGACATTGGGACTGAATATTCGTCTTTTTCACCAAACATAGCATCTAATGAACCCAAAGATCGAATTTGATGATCAAGAAGGATTTCACATGCAGTTTTGAGCTCTTCTGGATTTCTACGCATATCAAGCATTGTGCCACGCATTCCCCTAACAGAATCACTCAAAATATCAAATGGGGCTATGCCTATTCCGGGTGAATATGCTACGATATTTCCAACTTTCTTCATCTTTGCTGAATATTGCTTCATTCCGATCAAGGTCCCAAACATAGCCATCATCAACTTTGGCAGACTAAATCGTTTTTTCATCTTCCTGACATCTTTCTCCAGAGCCAGAAACATTCCAAGAAGTTGAGAGCCGAACAAAGACAACATATTCCCTAAAGGTAATTGCGCAAAACCAGCTAAACCCGGATTTTGTTTGGGAACAACATTCCGAAGTAAATATCCTGTTATATCCGTGTTGAAATACTTATAGTCGTCTGCACTCATCCACTCAGTTTCGATATACTGGAATGGGGAGTTTTCACCTACTTGATGTGTTGGATCCTTGGCGCCAGGCCATTTTGCATGCTGATATTGCGCTATATCATTTAATGGACCATTCATATTAATAAAGAATGCGGGATGCTGGTCAAAATCATATTGCTTGAATACTTTAAACCATATTTTTGAAGCTTTTAATCCTTTATAAAGTGTGTCTGCATACGTCAAACTTTTTGATTGTGTTGCAGGATAAAAAATATCCGTCCATGGAGTAACAGGAACTCGATCAGGTACCTTTAGGTTAACAGCAGCATCAATTCGTGCATGTTTTTCTTCTAATTTCTGTATAATTCGTTTCGAAGGCATGTTATTACTCTCCCATCCATTGTTCAGCTAATTTCACAGCTTCTACCGCTGATTCGCCGTATTTATCGGCACCAACAAATTCTACGATTCGCTCATCAATAGTACCACCGCCAATCATGATTTTAAGGGAATCTCGAATACCTTCTGCTATAAGATTCTCGATAATTTCTTTCATCGAATCGAATGCTAATGTAAGAAAACCACTGAGAGCTAATACCTTGGGTTTATGCTCTTTAACGGCTGCAATGAACTTCTCGGCAGGAACGTCAACACCAAGATCTATTACTTCAAAACCATTAACATCAAGCATGAACCTGACGATATCCTTACCTATATCATGAATATCCCCTGCAACCGTTCCAAGCACTATTTTTCCTTTGGTTGCTCCTCCTGCACCTTCCTTTAACTTCGGTTGAAGAACTTCAAAAATATCCTTCAAGATTTCCCCACTCATTATTAATTCAGGTAAGAAATATTCTTTTTCACTGAATTTATCTCCTATGATTTTCATAGCGGTTTTGACATCATTCAAAATTGCTAGTGGATCTTCACCATTGACTAATCGTGATTTTAATTGATCACGTATAGCATCTTCATTTAAATCAACTAATTCTTCTACAAATCCCATGATCTATCAACTTTTTTATTGCTAAACAAAGTTCAGTAAAAGAGTATTTAAATTAGATTTTTGTTTTTTCACGGCTAGGATAAGTTACCTATTCTCATATTTTTTCAAGAAGAATGAAAACATAAAAAAATGAAAATATGGAAAAAAATTAGTCTTCCTTCAAAGGAGCAAATCCCAAAAATATCATGATAAGGGCTGTGAAAATCACTGTATTAGGGAGTATTGCCATTTGAACGGGGATAAAATCAAATTGGCCCTTAGCAAAGAATTCTGCAACAGCCCATAAAATCCAACCGAGACCCAACACAAGAGATTTCTTCTTCATTATAATTTCAGTATCATTCATCTTGCTGCGTATTTGAAGAAAATTGAATCCCAACGCAAGTACTGTGCTAATTAAATAGGCTGTGAATATAGTCCCTACTATATGCTGCACATTTGCGTCAACCAACGTTTCAGGTGTTGCTGGTAATTCTTCCAGCTGGATTTCAGGCCATCCAATCAATGCGACTAATAAGGTAATACCCAATGCTGCATGTGCACCTACCATTATCCATTTAAGTTTTGGTTGAAAAACTTCAGATCCAATGAAAACTGCAAGCGTAAGTCCTATTGGAAGAGGAATAAATGTCAGAAAGCCATATGCTATATAAGTAAGGTCCTGATTCGCTATGAGTTTCATAAAAAACGCTACTGAACCCCCTAAATGCATGGATCCAAGACTCAGTGCTAAAATTGCCAAAAGAGGAGTCAATTTCTTCTTATATTTTGCATAATCTCTAAAAAATTTGAAGAAGTAAAAAAAACCCAACAAAACAAGTACGGTTTCACTTATTCCGATCAAAAATGCCCATATATCCAATGCCATAATAAACACCTTTGAGAATGAAATTTAATTTCATTCTTTGGTACTTGCCATTATTAATGAATAGACGAGGATAAATATCCTTCTCTCGACAAAAAAAAGGGAAATTAAGGAAAAAATTACTTATTTCTTATAGACTCCATATTTCTTAACTGCTCGTTCGATTGCTAACACATTTGCATGTGTGGCTTCATCAGGAATACCAGCAATAGCCCCATCGATTAAATATCCTCCACTTTAAGCACAGTCCTCAATATTTTGTTTCACATAGTCTTCTAATTGTTGAGGAGTTCCCATAATTAACAAGGATGCGGGAATATTTCCTCTAATATAGACAGTGCCCATCTAGAAAGGCACCGTTCGAATTAAGAAATAATATCCAAACCTAATTGCAATT
>JAEOUK010000529.1 GCA_016839385.1 Promethearchaeota archaeon | reverse complement strand
TTTGTAATTGCTGTTGTTTTTAACATCGTGGGGATAGTTATTTTGCTCGTTAATTCAATCGGATGAAAACTACCAATAAATTTTATAGACGACAAGTCAAAAGATAGAACACTAAGGTGAAAATTATGGATATAAAAGTAGCTAATTGGGACGACTTTAATCTCGGGGATAAAGCAGAACATACAAAGACTATTAAAAATGAAGACATTCAGGCATTTGCAAAACTATCTGGAGATTATAATCCGATCCACGTAAATGAGGATTACGCAAAAACCACAATGTTCAAGCAGCGTATTGCGCATGGAATGATCTCTGCATCTTTAATTAGTGCTGTGTTGGGGATGCACCTTCCAGGTCCTGGGGCTGTATATATGTCACAAGAAGTAAAGTTTCGGAAGCCTGTGTTTATTGGAGATACACTAACTGCAAAAGGTGAAGTTATTGAAAAATTCACCAAAAAAGACGGAAAACTGAAATTCCTCAAAATCCAAACAAATGTGTATAAGCAAGGAGAAGAACTTGTAACCGAAGGATTTGCATTAGTTATTATCCAATAACAGAATTTTACTCTTATTCTTTTTTTTGAATTAAAAATAGGAAGCTATATTAAGTCTTAGTGCGAGATCTCACTGCTGAAATGCAAATTAGTGCTAAACAATGTTCAGTACGGAAGATACGGAAACATGAATTGGAACAAGCGATTCAAGTTTTTATGAATTCTTTCCATAGAACTGATGATGAATCTTTATACCGACTTACCAAGACACATTGGACAAATTGGCAAAGAAGTAACCTCGCTGAATTCTACGGAGCATTTACAGGTCAAACATTAATCGGATTTTGTTTATGTTTTGCTTTTAAAACAACAGCATCTTTGGGTTATATGTGTGTAGAAGTTCAATATCAAAATCAAGGTATTGGAAGTTTAATCCTCAATCACATAATAAATGAACTCGAATCGAGAAATATTCGAACTATTCGACTATATGCAACGAAAATGGGGGAAAATCTTTATAGAAAATATGGGTTTGAGGAAGATTTTCTTGGTTCGGTTTATGAGGTTAAATTTAATGAAGAAATCAATACTCGGAGAGTAAAAACCACCAATCGAATTTTACCTTGGATATATACACTTGACAAGCAAATTTATGGAGATGATAGAACAAAACTTCTGCGTTCCTTAATAAAAAATGGTCAATTAATCGTGAAGCCTCGGCTAGGTTATGCGTTTGTATCAGGTGAAAACATCGGTCCAGTAGGTGCGAAAAATATTCCTGTATTTGTTGAACTTCTCAAATATGCCTTTTCATCAGGAGGTCGAAAATTATATTATTTAACGCACAATGAACGTTCGTTGAAGGTTATAGAAATACTACATCTGATTGAAAATTCAGCAATGAGATGTAAACGTATGATCCGTGGGAGTAAAATTACTGAAGACCTTTCAAATTTTTATGCAATGTATAATTTTGCGATAGGTTAACTTCAAAAATCCACAACTTCTTTTTACGTCTAATATGCAGTAAATCAATTATGAACAAGAATCATGTGCATACAATTAAACTCCTGAAAAAAAGTGGATCAACACGTGTTAGTAATAAAATATATAAAAAAAGGAGTCTAAATTGGAAGATTCTACAGCAAATACTCTACCAAGTGATTATTAATATGAAAGATATGCAGAATCTTTCAGGTTTGAGCAAGGAATTTATGGAAAGAATTATGTTAGCGGTGACCTCCGTTAATGGATGTCGATACTGTTCTTATTTTCATACAAAAATAGCACTAGAATCTGGATGTTCTGACGATGAAATTCGAGAAATTTTGGAGGGAAATATTAATTGTGCTAACAAGGAACAACTTCCAGCTCTAGCATTTGCTCAACATTTTGCAGAATCCAATGAAACACCTAGTAGAGAGTCTCTTAAACAACTCGTTAAAATCTACGGTGTAGAAAAATCTAAACAAATCTTAACAGCATGTAGAATGATTACTTTAGGAAATCTCTTTGGTAATACTATAGATGCCTATATTCATAGATACCATGGAATACTCCCTGAAAATGGTTCTCCAGGACTTGAAGCGCTAATGTACTACATCTCTGCTATACCCGCATTAAAAATGGTAAGTATGATGAACCGGAATCGTTAAAAAATTAACGATCTGTTCAATAAATCAAACATACATAGTAATACATTAAGAAATAATCGTGAAATCTATCTTTCACACTAAATTCTATTTTTAAGAATATATCTATATGTCATCCAGATAGTACGTGACACCTTATTAATACGAAATTCATTTATGATTGATTCCCCTTTTGCAAAGTTATGTTAAAGAAGAATAAACCTTCATTGTATGATTTATTTCAAGAGGATGCAGAAATCACTGCTAAAGCATTATATCAATTATCGGATGCGATTCATGCTTTTTCTGAAGATGACTTCGAATCCATGAAGAAATATTCAGAAGAAACTATAGCTATGGAAAAGCGACAGGATCGATTGAGTGAAACCATTTTTGAGCGAATGTTTGGCAAGGAAACTATGGTATTTAGTAGACCGGATAGAATATTTATCGTAAAAGAGCTAGATAAAATAGTAGATCGAGCAGAATTTGCTGTCCGAAAGATGCTGCTTTTCCGTCCAAAACCTGACAAAGCAATTAATTCGATTTTAGATGAAATCAGTTCTTTAATAAAAAATATTGGAGCTCAGGTAGAACAGATGGTTATTGAAGTTTTTAATGATTTCGAAGCAGCAAAAAAGACAATTATTCAAATCGAAGACTTCCGTCGAGAAGTGAGAAGACTAAATTGGAACGGTTTAGAGAAGATATTTTCATCAAATTTAGATCCAATTGAGTTTCGGTTCTATGAAACAATATTCATGCAAATAGCTAAAGTCGCTGATACAGCAGAACAATTTGCTGATAGTATTTTCGAACTAATTTGTAAATATACTCTTTAATAGGTGGTTTATCTGGCTCTAGACGCAATGATTTACGTTCTACTTATATTATCCATGTTTCTTGCATTTGGAATCGGTGCAAACGATGAAACTATGGCAACTGTAGTAGGTTCTGGTTCATTAAAGATCCGTACTTCAGTGTATATTGGAGGAGGATTAGCTTTGATTGGCTGTATGTTTCTGAGTACAAATGTCGGAAAATCGGTTGGAGCTGATCTCGTTGGAGAAAATGTAATTTATGATAATCGAATGATGTTAGCAGTTTTATTGAGTACAACTGTTTGGTTAATAGTTGCGTCTCAAACTGGTGCTCCCATTAGTACAACACATTCTGTTGTCGGATCCATTTTCGGAATAGGAATTGTATGGTCGTTTTTCCCAGGACAATTATTCTCTGAAAGCTTATACTGGCCCAAAATGATCAATATTGTCCTTGGATGGGTAATTTCACCGATTTTGGGATTTCTAATGGCAATGTTATTCCAGTGGCTTCTTGAATTTATCATGCGGAAAACGAAAACGAATAATAGTCTATTAAGAGTGGAAAGGATAGAACGAATTTTTATGTACATACTTATGGGAACCGTATTTTGGACACAATTCACTCGTGGAGGAAATGATAGTGCAAATGCAGTAGGTATTTTTTTCGGATTAGCAGAAACAAACATTGAGCTCAATCCATACAAATTCCTGTACCTTGGAATCGCAGGATTAATGATGGCATTCGGATTGATTATTGTGGGTAAGAATGTAATTAAATCTGTAGGTGGGGGGTTAGTAAAAATGCGACCCAGTGATGGGGTAGTGATCCAACTTTCTTCAGCATTAGTGTTATTTCTAGCAACTCTGCTTGGATTCCCGATCTCTGGATCTCATGTATTAGTATTCGCAATACTGGGAGCTGCATATATAAAAGGAGAACGACCAGATAAGAAGTCGTTCAGAAAAATGGTAATTAGCTGGTTGATTACTTTTCCAATAGCAGCACTTCTATCAGGAATACTGTACGGAATTTTTCTATTGTTTCCTTAGTGATTTCCACAGTTGTGATTATGTTTATGATCACCACAACCACTATTTTGTCCATCGGGATGGGCAATATTAACCCCATCTTTTAATTCTCCTTTCAAGATTGTCTGAATTGTGTCTTCTACAGAACTTGATGCTCCTAAAATAACTCGAATCTTGAATTGTTCAAAGAATTGAATCGCTCTTCCTCCCATTCCTCCAGAAACAATTACCCTGGTTCTTTGTTCATATAAAAATTTTGGAACTGAACCTGGTGTATACTGAATTGCTCCGGGATTTTCCACAACATTTTTGTTTATTTATCTACCATCTTCAACATCGATAAACGTAAAGGCAGGTGCGCGTCCAAAATGCACGGCTACTAAGCTTCCGTCAGTCGGAATAGCATATTTTATTGTTGGAATGATTTACTCACCTATCGAGAAATGAAAAACTAGAACTCTTATAAAATCTCGCATCTTTGTTCCATAAAAATAAGGAATTTTAAGATTTCATTAATTATTGCTAATATAGTTAATTCAAAATAAATAATTATTCGCCTTTAGGATTTTTTAATAATTTCTGTAGCTCTTCGTCAAGATCTTCACGATCTGATTCTTTTCCATGCCTAACTGAAAAATATGCTGAAATTGCTGCACTCAGCATAAAGCTAACAGAGATAAAATAACCCCATGTGTAGAAAATTCCTGTAATTGACCCGTATATTGAAGAAATCATTAAGAAAATGAACACAAAGATTATGCTTGCATACATTAGTAATCCTGCTAGTATTCTTTTTTGGAGAAATTTGTTTCGAATAAAGGTGTATACTTTATATGAGTGAAACATGTAATACAAAGACGCTGCAAGCTCATAAATAAATACTAATATGAATTTTACGGCATATATGGGAATTTCCTGACCATAAATGCCATATCTGGGAATCGCAAAAACAATTAAAAACAACACTATTGATCCAGCTAGTGCATATATTCGATGATTTCGAATTTTCGGTGGAAAAAGTTGCCAAGAAACTTCCAATTGAAAGTATAGACTTAATGAGATGAAACCCAAGGAAAATGACCAATTGGTGAAAAGTCCCCACTCAGTCGTATCTAATGAGTAATCTCCCATAACATAGGTAAGTATTTTTCCCGTAATAGAAGCTGCAATTGCTAAAGCATATAAAATTAAGAAACTTCCCATATTCTGTAGTTGAGGTTTATTATTTCTTTTAAAGCGATAGAGAATTATCCCAATCGCTGCTAAGCACACGGTAAAGACTAATGATTCCATAAAAATACCAATTAATATTCTAAGTAGTACATCAGGTGCCAGTGCCATGTTGTTTGCTCCTTGTGAGACTAATACTTTTTCATTCTCCTATGTGATTTATCTATTTTAGTACTCCTTTAAAACAGTAGGAATGAATTCTAGTAAGTCTGAACTTTTCATTGGTTTCCCGTTTTCTTTTGTTCCCTTATTGTAGTTTTGGTATATCTCTCCTAATTTACCGTTGATATATGCAGCACAACATGCTGCATCAAACAAATTCATTTTTATTGCTAGTAGTGATCCTACAATTCCAGCTAAAATATCTCCTGTTCCTCCTACTGCCATTTCTGGTACTCCAGTTTTATTAATTCTAGTAGTTTTCCCATTACTAATGTAATCGAATTTTCCTTTCACTAGAAATACTGTTTTCCAATCATTTTCCAGCTTTTTAAAAAATGAAATTCGATTTTGAAATTGTGTTTGATCTGGCAATGTAATTCCTGTCAGATCAAAAAATTCTCTTGCATGTGGAGTTATAACGCATAGAAGATTTCCAATTTCCTCTTTTAATGGTTTTACCAGTCTTATTGCATCAGCATCAATAACAATTGGGATTTTTAAGTCTTTGATTAAAGTAATAATTTCAAGAAAAAGATCTTGGACTAAGGAATCAGTTCCCATTCCCGGTCCGATGACAACAGAATCCACTTTTTTAAGTAAATCAGAAATCTCTTTGAAGTCTTCTTTACATAGATTCTTCTTTTTTCCTGAATGCACAATTAAATTAGGTGAATATCCTCTAATAACATCAGCAACAGATTTAGGAGCGAAAATATAAACCAGATCTATACCCATTTCTAATGCAGCCATACCTGCAAGCGCAGGTGCACCCGAAAATTGCTCAGATCCCCCAATTATCAAAATTTTTCCGTATTGACCTTTATGGTTGAAAATATTACGTTTTGGTATTAGAAATTGAATATCCCCACTTCCAACAAAAAGATTTGCTTCTAAAGGAATTCCAATAGAATTTACTATTATTTCAGGAACTCCAATATTCTCAAATCCATTTTTTTTTTGATGAAATGTAATTAATATATCAGGTTTGACATACACATCTGCTGCTTTTCCATTATCTGGATCCACGCCAGTAGGTACATCAATAGAAATAATTTTAGTGGATTGGTTATGAAATCTATTAATATACTCTATCGCAGAACGCATTGGTTCTCGTATTTTTCCCCGAATTCCCGTACCTAGTAAACAATCTATGATAAATTTACATTTTTTTTCACTATTAGTCACTTCTTCAGGAAGATCTTCAAAAAAAGAGGAATCTCTTACCACATAAATATGTAAATTCAGTAATAATTTCTGCAAGATATCCCAGTTTTGCTTAGCTTCATTTGTGCGAATATCATCGGGATGCCCTACAAGAAACACAGAAACGAAATTTTGTTGTGATGCTAAATGACGTGCGATTACAAAACCGTCTCCTCCATTATTACCAGTCCCGCACATTATAAAAATATGCTCTCTCTTCGTTAATTTGCTAACAATTGTATTCGCAGCACTATATCCTGCACATTCCATAAGAGTTGAGGGATGAATTCCGTAATCTGAGGAATTTTTATCTTGTATTTGCATTTCTTTGACCGAAATATTCCTATCAAAATCACGCATAATGGAAATCATTTTTTATAACCTTATAATTATTTAGTTCTAACTATAAGTGGATAAGAAAATGGAATTCGCAGATAGAACTACCAAGTCGTCTGAAAAATGTATGATTTGTCTGAATCCTGCATGGATTAAGATAGGGTTTATCAAAAATAAAGAAAGATTAAATGAATTTATATGCGTTTCGCATTATATGGAATTTCTTGAACAGTTTTTGTCTGGAACTCTTTCAGATTCAATAATTTTATTTGATCAAAAATCAAAAATGTTAGAAATCCCTCTATATGAAGCTATGGAAAGATTTGGAGGTTTAAACGAGAGAGAACTTCTAGAAAAGTATGTGCAATATTTGAATAATAAAATAGAGAACATTGATAATGAACTTACAGACGCAACCGATCATTTTTTCAAAAACTTGCTCCTGAATGAAAAACAAGATAAATACTTAAGAAAATTACTCGCCTTGGCCAGAATTAAGGTCTTTTTTTTCTAAAATGCAGAATTCCTATCCACCTTGGTGTTTTTTTGCAATATAATTCATATTGTACACCAAATTTTTCACGTAAATGGGGCTCTTCGAGGGTCAAAACAACAAAATGAAAAATAATAAAGGATATAAAAGCCCAAAGAATCACAGAAAGGCTTTCAAGAAGAATTCCCAAACCAAATATTAATGTAACAACGCCTAAATACATTGGATTGCGACTAAATCGATAAAATAATGTATCTACTATATTATCTGGTTCCTTTCCAAATATTTTCTCTGTCTTTTTCATAAAAAATATCATAGGAGTACCATTGCCTTGTTTTATAAAGGCAATGACTGATAAGACGTATAAAATCATTCCTGGAACAATAAAAATGCAGCTCAGGTATCTGAAAATACCTAAATTGACAAAAATGCGAAGAAAAAGATACAATAAAGTGGGAATTACGCCAACTACAACACCAGGGACAAAAATAGTAAATGAGATTGAACGAAATAATAATTTTCGTCTTGATTTAATAAAATTCTCTCACCTTTTTTTTCGATGGTATAGAAAAGGAGTCTGAATTTCAGATGTTGTAGCGAATTTAATTTCACTAAATGTTTCTTCTATTTTGATAGGCTTAAATGCATAACCATCTGCGACGTAAAATTTAGAAAAGAATTCATAGAAATGCAGTCTCAAATTATGTATCATTACAAGAACTGTTTCTAAAAGAATTACGAAAATATTACCCACCACTAGTACAATTGCTACAAGAATTTTCCTAAATATCGTATCACCTGCTAAAGCTTCTCCTATTTGAGAAAATACTAACATTAATCCAACATGAGCCATTTCTAAGGCGAGTATACGTATGAATGATGCTACATTGCTTATAATCGCCAGAAATGTTTCTGCTAAATCTAAGGTTGAATGACCAATAATTTCTCCATACGATTTTTTCTTTAAATAAGATGTTAATCTTAATGCTTTTCCCATTATTTGTAGTAGAATTATTAGTGACGCTGGAATGATTACATATAACACGGGATATGGGGGATTAAACCAACTAGATATATCAAAACCGTAATGAAGAATTACTATAGTACCCCCGATGAGTAATAGAATTTTAAAGAAACTTTCGCTAAACATTAAATATTTCTTCTTGTTTATTGCATAATTTATTCCATGAATCGCAAATCCTAAACATAAGACAATTACTCCTACAATAATTGACATTTTTACTATTGTAATTACTCCACCTGGTCTCATTGGGCTGATTAGAAGAGGATGAAGTTCTCTACCTAGCAAAGTATGCTCTCCAAATGCCTCTCCATATGTCAATCCTCCCAATACTGCTCCTATTCCACAATAAAAAATCAACCAAGAGAAAGAACGAGTACCTTGGTTTTTTCTAAATAATACCGCTCCTAAAATACCTGCTAAAGCTAAGCAAATCCCATGCCCAATATCCCCAAACATTAAACCGAAAATAATTGGAAATATGAAAAATAATATAAAACTTGGATTTAATTCAGAATAATTTGTAATTCCATATAATTCAATAAGATTTTGATAGGGACGTAGTATTGGACTTATATCCAAAAGAGAAGGGGGTATTATCTCCTCATTTTCTACTTCTTCTACCTTTCCATGATGCTCTAAGTATGGATCCGTCCTTTCAATTACTCGAGTTTCGATTTTTATATTATTTTCAAATTGCTCATTTAAAGCTTTAACGACTTTTTTTTCAACACTTGATGGAATAAATCCTTCTAATTTCAAAGTATTATGAGATGGTGTTTGTTGTATTTGTTTTTCGATCTCTAACAATTGTTTAATATTTTCTAAAATCTCATAGTATGCCATTATCCTTTGAGGAAGAGTTGCTAATACTTCTTTATAGAGATTATAGAAATGGTTTCTTTTCGTAATTTCTTCATCATGATCTTCTTGAATCAGTTCCATGTGAATACCCTTCTCATCGACATATTTCGAAGAGATTTCTACATGATGACAATTATAAGATAGAAAAAGATCATGGAACAACTTGGTATGTTCCTTTTCAAAAAACACAAAAAAACCCACCAATTGTTCAGAGATAGGTTCTCCATAAATAACAATAGGGGAATTTAGTTGGTTGATGGAAGTTGATAATTCTTTATAGTGATTGCTGCTGGTCGTATATAATTCGAATTCCAATCTTTTATATCCTTCATTTGAATATGATTCTCCTCCAAATTTTGCAATAATATTAATTAGACTTGCTATCTCTGCTAAATTCTCAAGATGCTCATCAACTGAATCTAATTCCTTTGCCATGTTTTCTAGTCGTCGATAATTAAAATCTACCCTAGATTGAAGATCATCAATAATATCTTCAAGTGAAGTATAATCGAATTCTATTCGATTTTCTACTTTTGGAGGAGTTATTTTATCAAAATTTTGTTCTATTTGAGAAGATATATCATCCAAGTAAGTTTGAATTAAAGTAATTTTTTCTAATCGTTTCTTGTAGTCCTCTTCTGATAGAATAGTTAGCGGTTTTTTAATTTCTTCTTTGGAGTGTGAATGAAAGGAACTTTCTTCAGGATCTCTAATATGAAAGTACTTTATCTGAATTAAATCGCTTAATAAATTAGGTAAAAAATCCTTTTTAATATATAGGCTAATTAGACTCATTTTCACAGGACGAACCATTACAGAATTTCCTCCTTTTCAAGTTTATTTTTAATTTTTTTAAGTCTTATAAATTCCTCACGTTCCAAATCATCCAAAATCTCTTGGATATAATCAATATCTCCTTCAATCCTCGGTATTATAATATCATCTAAAGCATTAATTCTTCTTTGAATTTTTTGATAATTAAATGCAAAATGATAAACAATATAATCATATTCAGCGAGGACTATGAGTTCTTTCAGTAACTCTTTAACTTGGTCGATTGTATCATCAAAGGAAATTGGAGTGTCTTGAAAACTATAAGATGGGAGTTGTTCTTTTTCAAGTAAATCCAATTTAATTGTTGGTGTATTTATCCCCAGGTATTGTTTGAACGTAATATCCACAATAGGTTCAAAGTGTATTCGGTTTATTTGGGCTAGAGTTTGAATACGTCGTTTTCCATAATGCATATAAGATTGTAACAGTTTCTGATATGCTTTTTTGACATTTTCGCGTACTTTTTTTCGCTGTGCGTAATAAAACTTCAAATTCTCCTTAAGATGTTCTAAAAATTGTTGACGCTTAATTTCTAATAATCGTTTTCCACGATCTGAAAACTCTTTTCGTTCTTCTAATTTTTGTAAATTAGGCCTTGTAGGTCGAACTTTTTTAAATCCTAACGACATTTGACTTATCTCCCCCACATTTGTTCTTCTAATCGTGAATCAGACTTGAAATATTTCTCCAACATTTCTGGGCTTATACGCAAAATATTTCGTTTAGGAATAGAAGAAATTAATCCCCACGCCATGTCTAAGGTCATCAAGATATCTCTCTCTTCATCAAAACGCTGGTTCATGAAATAAAGCTCAAAAGCTTTTCCAAAATTCAATATTTTTTTATCAAGGGATGTAAGGCTTTCCTCACCAATAATTGTCTCTAATTCTTTTATATCCAAACTCTGAGAATAAAGAGCATATAATTGGGATGCGATATCTGAGTGATCTTCACGCGTTTTTCCCTCCCCAACTCCTTCTTTCATAAGTCTAGATAAGCTAGACAAAATATCAATTGGTGGATAAACATTACGTTTGTTAAGATCTCGACTTAGAACAATTTGACCTTCAGTAATATATCCTGTGAGATCTGGTATTGGGTGAG
>JAEOUK010000528.1 GCA_016839385.1 Promethearchaeota archaeon | reverse complement strand
ATTTGGAATTTTTTTTTGTTAACAACGATCTCATAACCTGTCACAGAATAAAACACCCATATACTAAGTCCAATTGATATAAGAACGAAGAATATTGAAAATCCGATGATGAGAAGTTGTTTTTTTTTCATACACTGACACATGGATTTAATTTTTATGCAATTGAGGAAATTTAAGAAGAGAATAGTCTATAGATTTTTCTAATTATAAAAGAATAATTATTTTTAAACATGGATTGTTCTGGAGGTTTGATATAATGGTCGAGTCCACATTATATGGTAAATGGATAATTGATGAGAATGGTTTACCTGCTTTTCAATACACATGCAAGGAATACTCAGATCTCAGAGCTCAGTATTATACAACATATGGTGGATCCACCACACATTATCATCTCATTGGAAATGAAGCGTGGTCATTGCTGGTAACAAATCATGGACATGTAATTGGGCTAGATCCTAGAAGAGGATTCACTTTAATTGGGAATGACGGTTGGGAACCGAATCCTAACCATGGAGGATTAGGATATTGCGTGATCCACGGTCATGAAGGCAAAATTTTGACCGATTTGAATACTCCAGAAGATGAAATACTAGATACACGTGTATTTGGATCCGGATATTTCCAGAAATCAAGCAATCGGAACGGAATCACTTTGAAAAATACGATTTATGCTCCTACTGGAAATAACGCTATTGTAATTTCTGAAGTGACCATAGAAAGCACTCGAACTGATCCAATAGATATTGAATTTTCTTCTTGCTGGGATATCTATCATTATCCTCTCCGAAAATCTGCAATTGTTAGTTCCTATGGAAGAAAAGACTATTTTATTAATCCTTTGAAGAATATACTAACAAATTTGCTTGTTTTTTTTCAAAGACTATTCAGAATGGATACCGATGGATCTCGTCGAAAACATGCCCGAAGAATTGGTTATCATCAAGAGAGCACCGACGCAGGACAAACGATACTAGTTCCAAAATACAAATCCTTACGGAATCGGGATCCATCTAAATCATCAAATATTAACTATCATTACAAGCCGATTTTCTTGGAATGTCTGGAATCTGATGTAAAGGTTGAAATAAATTATGACCAGAAAAAAGGTTGTTTGGTGGGAAAATCTTCTTTGACGATTCAAAAATCTCGACCAATCAAATTAATTTTGATTTTTGGGGTAGAAGATAAACAAAATATCCCAAAAATCATTTCTCAATATAAAAATCAAATTCAAGAAAACCGTGCGAAAGCTCCTTTTAAAACTATGATATCAAATTTCAAACGTCAATCTCTTTCAATTTACACACAAGATATGCCGTGGATAAATCGAGAAATACAATGGCATTCAAACTATCTACTATCATCCATGTTCACGGATGATTTTTATAAGTACCCTCGAATTCCACAAGGTTCCATTTATCTATTGGGACATGGATTTGATGGTTCGGTTCGGGATTATTGTTTATATCTGCTTCCCCTAATATTCTTGAGTCCAAATTTAGCAAGAGAGAATCTTAAATTCATTTTCTCATTAGTTGAACGCACAGGAAAAATCCCTTATAGTTTCCATGGGTATGGAAAAACCGTCTCAATCCCGGGGATTCATGCAAATCCGAGTGATCAGTATTTTTTTGTCATCTGGGCTCTCTCAGAATACATATATCTGACTCGTGATTATCAAATTCTCAAGGAACTACTCTCTGCAGCAAATTCAACAATTGCTGATATTCTTAAGCTTATAATCAATTATGTATTGTCTGAACACATTGGTTTGGGGGAACATGATATGGTTCGAGTTTGTGACGGAGATTGGAACGATGGTATTACGTTTATGGTGAAAAAAAGGAGGAAATTCATGAAAAGGGGGGAATCTACTTTCAATTCTGCAATGTTAGCATATTCTTTTAAAAAAATCCTTCCACTGATAGAATCTCTTGATCGATCCTTAGCCAATCTCATGAAGAAAGTAATGAATAAGGTCATGAAAGCTCTAAACACATCATGGAATGGTAAATGGTTCAATCGCGGCTGGGATGGAGTTGGTAATCCAATAGGAACGGATTCATTATTTTTAGAGCACCATGTTTGGCTGATACTGAACGAGAATTTTCATGGAGATCAGATAAATACCACTGTATCTAATATTTGGAAAAATTTGGTAATTCCTGCACAGATTGGAGCTCATTGTCTTGACCCTCCATCCTCTCAAAATTCTTTACTCCCGAACGGTTGGGACATCAATGGAGGAATATGGCACGTACTGAATTGGTTACTTTTGTGGAGCTTGCGTGTGCACTCTCCAAATCTGGCATCTAAGTTCCTTAACTATATAACTATGCAAACTCGTGCCGAGAAACATCCTGATATCTGGTATGGAATATGGAGTGGACCAGATTCCTACAATTCTAATGATTCTTTAAGACCAGGAGAAGCATTTTTTCATGTAGCAACACCGATGTGTGATTTTCCTTTTATGAACAACAACCTTCATGCTGGAATTCTAGCTGCCGTGATTAAATTTGCAGGTATTAAGGGAAATTACGAGGGAATTGTAATCAATCTGGATATCGAACATGATTTCTCGCTTTCATCGGCTTTAATTTCGATTGATAAGAATGAAAGTGAAATAACAATCTGGTTTAGACATGAGTTTAGAGCTGATTTCGTCTTAAATGTCATACTCCCACAAAATTTCATGGTTCCATCTGATATTGATATTTTTCCTCCTCTGGATTCCGGAATTGAGATGCATCAAAACCAAATCAAACTCGTCTACACAAAAAAAAATCCGATAGATAAGATTTTAATTAAAAAATGAACCCAAATTTTCGAATTGGTAACTCCTATGATGTTTTAAAAATCTTTTTCTCTTCATGACAAATTTATTGAATAATATCCCGAGAAGTTTTTAGCCCACACGGTAATCCGCCTGGAGGCATTAGCCACATACCTGAAAAATAAAGATTTTTAACATCAGGAAGTTGATAGGGGATTCTCTGTAGCTTATCAGAGTTTTGAGGAGTTTGAATCCACGTCATGTACGAGCCTTTCCAGACGTGCGTGTAACGCTCATATGTTAGAGGTGTGGCTACGTCAGTCACTTCAATATCTTCCATTATTCCGGGAAAATGCTCTTCTAACGCTTGGATTGTCTGATGTAAAATATTCTGTTTCTCTTTTCTGTAAGCTTCGTTGTTTTGTTTTAGTTTTTCCCAATAATCAAAGTCTTGAGCACTATGAAATACGATGAATGTTGACTTTCCTTTTGGAGCAAGCGTAGGATCCAAAGCATAATGTTTGAAACCAATTGTTTTTGTTTCTTCACCAGCAATTGTTATAGGGTTCTTCAATGGTAAGTGCTGAACAATTGTGTTTGGTTGATCACTAAAATCTCTATTTGCCCCAAATGAGACTTGAACTGCAGATGGAAAAGTTTTTTCTTCCTTGAATAAAAATTCGAATGGGGAACCTTCTAAGCGACCATCTAATAATTGTTCTAATGCTAGATATAAATCTCCTGCACTAATGATATAGTCTGCATTTAGCTGTTC
Source organism: Promethearchaeota archaeon (assembly GCA_016839385.1). The sequence continues at coordinate 3,122 of JAEOUK010000528.1, read as the reverse complement.
TCCGCTTTTAAATTGGATTCCCGTAGCATGGTCATTTTCAACATTGATTTTATCAACAAAACTATTATATCGTATTTTTCCTCCTAATTCTAAATACTTTCTTTCGATAGTTCGAGCAAATTCTAATGATCCTCCAATCGGATATCCTGCACTTTTATTATGGCATGCTGAAAGGGTAAAAATTAAGCCTGAAAGTGAAAAATCGTCCACATATAGTACTTCTTTTAGACTTTCTCTGATGTATTTGTTCTGAAAGGTATCTGCATAGTCTTTAACTGAAGTAGTATTGAGATATTTGAACAACTTCATATATGGGAGCATTTTTATGATCATTTTGAATATGTCTTTCGTTTTCATCAAGGAAAAGGGTTTATCAAGGGGAGACTTCATCTTTGACATTTTCTTAACCATTCTACACAATTTCTTAATTTGTTTGGCATCTTCTGGAGCGATTTCTAAGAGATGTTCTTCCAATTTATTCATGTCTGTGTAATATCTCACCTGAGTTCCATCAGAATATGTAAATCTCATGAATTCATCGGGATCGACAACTTTTTTTCCTTCTAAGGCTCCTATCTCGTTCCAAAACTTGTAGAATGAATCTTTCTCTCCAGATCCTGTTAACCAATGAATGCAACCATCAAAAGTATAGTCTCCTCTCTTCCATGAAGTACAAAGACCTCCTGGTAAAATGTGACTTTCGTAAATTTCGGAATCAAATCCATTCATTTGGGCATAAATACCCGCTGATAATCCTGCAATACCTGCCCCAATTATTGCGATCTTCTTTTTCATTATTCTATCTCTAATTAGTAAATACTTCTTGATTTTTTTTCTGAGTTTGAACACTTCTTACTACTCAATTTAGAAAAATCATATTATATCAGAAATGAAGGCACATTTAGTATAAAAATAATGAAAAGACCAAGTCTTATAGTGTAAAACATTGATAATAATAAAAATAAATTAATTAGCTCAATTGCTCGTATAACTGAACTAATCGGTCTTTTACCACTTCACTGCGGTATTCTGGCAGAATCAATGGTGCGTATTTTTTGGATTTGAGATTCAAAGCATCCAATGCTTTCATAGTGTTATATACATGGTTTAATGTTAATTTACCGGGTTTAGCGTTTTTATTATATTCTTTTGCTGCTGTAATTCCTGCACGTCTACCAAATACATTGATCTCAAGAAGTGAATTACCCATTAATCGGTTTTTCCCATGAACACCTCCGGACACCTCTCCTGCAATGAGCAATCCTTTAACACTTGAATAACAATTCTCATCAAGAGCAACGCCTCCGTTTTGATAATGGAGAGTTGGATAAACTAGAATCGGGTCTACTGTTATATCTATATCAAATCTCTTAAGCATCCGATACATAGCACTGAGATTTTTCATAACAGTGCCCTTTCCCTTAACCTCTTCAATCAAAGGACTATCTAACCACACACCGCGCATGCCTGTGGGGGTTTCAATGTAATTCTCAGTCGTCGTGCATTCTTTTATCAAAGATGCTGCTTCAACATCTCGTGGTTCCAAAGGATAGCAGATTTGCTCTCCATTCTTACCTAAAACTTGACCACCAAGGCTCCTCACTTTTTCTGTAATCAATAGACCAACAATTTGTTCTGGATATGCAGCCCCAGTGGGATGGAATTGCGTAGAATCAAGGTCACGAAGTTTTGCACCGGCACGATATGCCATTACAACACCGTCCATGGTCGCGCCGTAGTGATTTGTCGTTGCATAGTTTCCTATGTGCAAACGACCAAACCCGCCTGTTGCCATCACTACGTTTTGAGCCCGAACAACGAAATAGCGCTTGGTTTCAATGTTGTATAAAATCGCTCCAGTCACCCGACCTGAATCATCAGTAAGTAATTCGACTGCTGGTGAGAACTCCAGATACGGAATTCCTTGGTTAATTGCTTCATCTTTGAGCGTTCTGAAAATTTCTAAGCCAGTGTAATCTTTTGCACAATGCATGCGGTTTCGAGAAGTTCCACCTCCAGGTACTTCCACAAAATTTCCATCTTCTTCACAATCATAATTCACCCCTAATTCCTTATGCCATTTAATTACTTTTGGAGCATCCCCAACTAGTGCTTTCACTAATTCAGGTTTGTTATCGAAATGACCACCTCCAATAGCATCTAAGTAGTGAATAAGAGGATTATCATCGGGACGATCTGCAGCTTGGATACCACCTTGTGCCATTACACTGTTACAATCTCCGAATCGAAGTTTAGTAACCATTAAAATATCTTCTAGAGGAACACCTGAATAGTGAGACCATAGTGCTGCATTGGTACCCGCACCGCCTGCACCAATTACAAGTACACCTACATCATAATCAATTTTCCCGAGATCGAGTTTATCTGGACCAATAGTTGGGTAAGATTCTAAAACATCTACTACTTCATTAGGTACATTATCACCTTTATTAGCCCCCCATGAGATGTTTCGTTTGTATTTCGGATTGTAATCTGGATGGAATTGATCCAAGACTTTTTTCCGTTCGTCCATAGTCAAATCTGGAATAATTTGGTCTCTTCGTTTACTCCTCGTTTTATTCACGTTGTCAATACTTTTACGCATTTCTTCTGTATATCCACCAATGAGTTTCATCTTAATCGTCCTCCTCCCCAGCTTTCTTTTGATCAATAAAGTCACGTTTTGTGTAACGTGCTTTCAATCCTGCTTTATCGAGTTTCATTAAATCATCAAAACCCTTTTCATATTTGCCTGATTCAATTTCCTCCACTCGCTTAAGTAATTCTGGAGGTGTGATTAGGGTATATCTTCCATGAAGTCGTCTGGCTAGCATTGCCACATGATATTGTGGGATTTCAGCGGGGCATCTTATTGTACAGAGTCCACACTGAACACAATCGAAAGATTCTTCTGCCGCTTTGTCGATATTCCCATGTAAACAATCCTGAACATAGTCCATCACGTTAATCTCTTGCGGACAAACTCTGCTACACGCGTTGCAACTAAGGCATCGTGCAACTTCTGGGTAGTATCTCAGAATTGCATTGGCTGACGGTCTTAGGTCTTCGATGTTGTAACTTGGCTTTGGAGCGGGAACGAAAGGTAATTGAACCAAAACCAT
>JAEOUK010000527.1 GCA_016839385.1 Promethearchaeota archaeon | reverse complement strand
ATCTGTTGTTGGAACTCTTTTAGACAAAAAGAAATTTGTAGCAGGTGGAGGAGCTGTTGAAATGGAAGTTTCTGCTCGATTACTTGATTTTTCTTCTGAAGAAAAAGGCAAAGAACAATTAGCTATTGAAGCGTTCGCTCGTGGTTTAGAATGTATTCCAATCGCCCTTGCAGAAAACGCTGGAATTGAACCAATCGATATCATTGCAAAATTACGTTCAAAACACTCAAAACCAGGTAATGATGGATGGGGGTTGGAAATATTCGACGGTAAACCGAGAAATAATTACACAACTGGTGTTTTAGAACCAGCCGCAAGCATTCAAACATTCATTAAATCCGCTACTGAACTAGCTGTGTTGATTTTGAGAATTGATGAAATGATCAAAGCAAAGAAGTCAGCAGGTCCACCTCCAGGAGCTGGTATGGGTGGAGGTCCTGGAATGGGAATGCCTCCTGGTATGGGGATGCCTGGAATGATGTAATTCGGAAGAAAATACACATCCAAATCATTTTTTCTTATTTTTCCTTTAACTTTTTTGCTATATTTTGAGTGAGTTCACAACCGACTATATCGATTCCGTTGAGAGCTTTATTCAGTTCTTTCTTAATTTCTTTATCTGTGACAAAATCTCTTAAAGAGGTTAAATCTACTCTCACTTCGAGTAATAAGTTGATAATTTCGTCTATTGTCATGTATTTTGTTTGTCGATATTCTCTCTTTTCAAATTTATTTTCAAACATTTTCATTCACTTCTTTTAGTAATCGTTTGGTTATATTGAGTCATAGACTCAGGTATTTAAATCAGGAACGAACAAAATATCTAATGAAGAGTTCAGAATTTGAAGTTCTCTAATTCAGAATTTTAGAAAAAACTAAGCAAAGATATTAACTAAATAATGAAAACAGACTGTCTTCTGTGATTTTAATAGATGCAAAATAATTATTTTATAATGTTCCATATTTCGGTAATCTCTAAAAAAGAGCGTGCTATACGGTATTACAATCTTATATTCATATTATATAAAATATTTTAAAAAGTGCCTCGATTTTATAAATAATATATTAGTACTCTTTAGTCTACTGCAACTGGACAAATTTGCTTTGATATTTGGGGAAAAAAGATGACAAAAAAAAACCCACCACACAAAAAAAAAAGTATTCTCTTGAACTTAGATCAGGAAACAGATGACTTTCTAACCAAATATTCGAAAATCGTTGGGATTAGCAAAAGTCAGCTCCTTCGAAATTCCATTAACAATTTTAGTAATCTGAATCTGGACAATCCTAACTATCCTAATCCTAAGTCTATCTTCAGCCAAAGTACGATGCATTATCTTTTTGACCGTTGCACGGAAGAGGAAATTCGTGATCTTGCCGAGCTTTCATTCAAGATATCAATTCAGGAATTAAAACGATCCGAGTTATGGCACAATGGTCCAATACATATTGAACCCGAGGTCTTAATTTCCAAATTGGTAAAATTAGTCTTCTCTCGTCGGGGTCAAGGGTGGTTTGATGAATGCAGTTACCGAATTCGGGGAAGCATTATTCATTTATGGGGTAGTCATAATATGGGACCGAATTTCCATATCTTTGTAAAATGTCACTTGAAATATTATTTGGAACTCTGTAATTATGAAATTCTGGAAGATAAACAAGATCTGGACGAAATTAGAGAGATGGCTCAAGATTTTGATATGTTGGATGTGAAACGCAAATATTACAGATTCTCAGTAAGAATGGGACCAAAATCTTAGAGATTTCAATCTTCAGCAGATGAATTATATTAGACTAAATCTTTGAGTAATTCAACCCTGAATTTTTCTGATTTCCATTAACAGCTTCCCAGAGTCAGTCCATTGCACTGGATCCCATTGACAATGTCTATTATCCTTTGTAATGAAAGAAATATCATCTGTTTTAGAATAATTTCATTTATTTGTATCAATGGGTTCCATTAGAAATCTATAGGAATACCTTTTACCTTTGACTACATCGGTGTCTCTGTAAAATTTACCTATAAAAGTTTGGCCCGATAAAGATTTGTTGATTCCATCGATATTTATGGTGATGGTATCCCGATGCGGCACTTCATGGATATGATACGCGTTTTCCAGATCATCGCATGTATATGGCCAAGCACTGAATTGAAAAGGTGTGGAATTCAGTGCGGTAAATTGTATCCCCAGACCATCGGCATTTAGAAACTGTGCCCACCTTACATCACACCGATTAGCATTATCTTGAGGATATATATAATCGTGGATAAACTCCGAAAGGGGTAGTGAATATTGACCAATAAAAGCCCCTTCCTTTCGATCGGAGTAGTTTTCATGGGGTCCCCTTCCGTACCATGTGATATTCTCAAATTCAGCATCCATCTGCATCTCCATACCGAATTTCATAAGGTTCTTGTTAGGTTCAAAGGAAAGTCCAACTTCTACAGATCCGTGGGAATGAACTATAATCTCGTTTATCAAGGGAATCTTATTTTTCGGGAGCTTGGATTGGACTTCAATTCGCACACTATTGGGATTTGTCTCAACAATCCGAACTGATAGAACCTTCCGCTTAAAAGTATAATTTCGGCTTGCCCTGTGTAGATATTTTCTATCCAATCCGAATGAGAGGGCCATAACATAGTCAACTGTAGTCCCAGCACGACGAAAGTTCGGAGATATCAAGGAGACTCGAGAATTATCTCCAAAATCAATATGCGAAATGGTCCCCAAAGTTTTATCAACAAATAGTTTAACTTTTTCATTTTTTACTACCAATATATCCTTAGATTCTTCAATTGATAGAAGAGGCTCAGAAACTCCGGTTTTCGCAGCGGTATGAATACGTTCTTGTAAAACGATCTGTTCTTCAGCAATCACATGTCCTTGTTTAGCCCATATCGTATCCCATTTCAACGTAAATGTAAATATTATATGGTAATCTGCTTCCTGATCCATTTGCGAAAGTATATCCTCGGTCGGTAGTAATATTTTAACTTCTGATCGGGGAGGTATTTTGGGCATATCGAGTGAATCCGAGGCGATCTTCTCTCCATTTACGGTTAATTCCCACATCGCATCGAGGAAATCGGTTGGGATAAATTGGTACAGATTTTTGATTTTGAATTCGGACAAGGAACCCTTGGTTTTATAGACTCGGACATTTTGATATACTTTTTTAACTTCATTCGACGCAGGATGGGGATTTTTCTCAGGATCTACAATACCATTAGCCCCAAAATATTTGGGTTTTGACTTT
>JAEOUK010000526.1 GCA_016839385.1 Promethearchaeota archaeon | reverse complement strand
CAATGCACCAATCGATGCATTTGGAGTTGGGACAGAACTTGTCACTTCTCGAGATGATCCTGCTCTTTCAGCGGTATATAAACTAGTAGAATACCAAGGAGAACCACGAATAAAAACCAGCGAAGAAAAACTCACCTATCCTGGTAAAAAGCAGCTATACCGCATATATGATAATAACGGAAGTTTCGAAAGTGACATCTTGACCTTAGAAAAGGAATCTCAATCTCCCGATTCCGAGGTTCTTTTACTTCCAGTTTTAGAAAAGGGAAACTTAGTCAGTAACTTACCAAGCTTGAAAGAGATCCAGCAATATTACCTGCAGAACATTGAAAAGCTACCCGAGTCATTCAAAATATTAGAAAAAAGCGTTGAATTTAAGGTAATGATCTCGGAAGGATTGACCAAGTTAAGAAAAATGTTATCTAATCGGAAATAAAAAATGGGTCATATTGAAAATAAACTAGTAAGCCACATCAATTGAAATATGCCTCCACAAAGACCACATATTCCCAATATTAGCCCAATAGTCGCTAAAGTTTTTTCTTCATCTTCAGAAAGACCGATTAACGCTAAAATGATGGCAACTACACTCGCGCACCACGTGCAACAACATCCTATCAAGCCCAGTATGATAGCAGCTATTGCAAACCCGCTAGATGATGTGGAACTCTTGGGTTGAAACGTTCTTAAGATGTCTGGTGGTGCGGCTCGAGGGGGTTCTAGATGTCCCACCGAAGCAACCGGTTGGGATTCGAACTTGAGCTCAGTCCCACAGCTCGGACAAGAATTCCAACTTGGTTCTATTTTTGTTCCGCAATTCGGACAAAAATGAATTCCCGATGCAATTTTAACAGGTTTGGGCGAATAAAAGTTATCGAGCAAGTAATGGTCCATTTCGTAGCGCTGATCTTTTGAGAGAATTATGTTCAAGCGAAGATTGTACTCATCCTTGAATTTCGAGTTTTTCTGAATTTCAGGATAATCTCTGAGAAAACTTCCTACAAAATTATAGAATAAAGTGCGATCTTCTGTTCGAGCAACATAAAACACTTCTGCAACAGCTGACATTACCTCGCTAAAATTCCTATTTCTAAGAGCTTTTTCGATTTCTCCTCGTTGTTTCGTGAGAAATTGATCAAATTCTTCTTGATTAAAAACGATTTCTCCCTCTAATTTCTTGCAATATATGACTAAATCCCGTGCTAAATAGCGGTAACTCCCAAAAGTATTGCGTACCCAAGTATACACGGGATTTCCAGTCAAGCTAATGGTACGAAGATTGTCAAGATTGGCTAATCCTTTTATTTCCGTGATTTGATTGCTCCAAAGATTTAATTCTGCTAAGTTTTTAAGCGAATCTAATCCTTGAATTTCATAAATCATGTTACGGGAAAGATCTAATTTCTTCAGGTTGTAAAGTGAATCTAGGTTTTTTATTTCGCTTATTTCATTTTCAGCTAAAGACAAAGTCCGCAATTGTTGCAATGTTTCAAGTCCAATAATTTCTTTAATGTAATTTCTATCCAATTTTAGAACAGTTAGGTTTTCTATGCTCAATAATCCTTGAATATCAAGGATGCTGTGAATGTTTTTATTAGATAGATCAAGGCTAAAGGAGCCATCCTCTACTTTTTTAGCTTTAATCCTTTTATTATTATGATATACATACATTGGAGATCACTTTTTAAATTGGATTTATGAGTTTATAAGATAAATCTAATATTTAAAATTGCCCTCCCATTTTGCATTTGTTTCTTTTTAAATACCCTTATTATAACATGTTCAAAGGCTCTCTATACTAATTCTAAGATCGATTCCTACAAATAATAATATGATTAATAATAATATTCATCGGAATTTATTTATAAGCTCCATGTCGTTTAAAGATATAATTAAACATTTTTTAATCAAATTAGTGTGAAACATTTATGTATCATTTAGACGGAACAGATATTTTAAACGAACCATATTACCGAAAGACGGCTAGTATATGCCCCGAATGCCTGAAAAAGATCGATGCTGAGATTGTCGAAGAAAATGGTGAAATCTGGATGAAGAAAACATGTGATAAACACGGTGATTTCACGGATAAACTTAGTTCCTCGGCAAAGTATTACAAGTGGACTCATTATGCTGAAAAAGATAAAAATGGTAATGTTATCTGGCAGTTTGAAAAAGATGGAGAAGCCAATCCTCCAGATTGCGCGTCAGATGACCGAGGATGTCCTTATAACTGTGGATTATGCGATCAACACTTATCCACGTGTTCATTAGCATTAATAGACCTTACAAATCGCTGTAATTTCTCGTGTAACTTTTGTTATGCTAACGTGGAACAAGCAGGATACTGGATCGAGCCTTCTTTGGAAGAGATCGATAGAATTATGAAGCACTTCCGAGAAAAACCGATTCCCGCAGTTGCAATCATGTTCACGGGGGGTGAGCCAACCGTGAGAAAAGATTTTCCCGAAATCTGCAAAATGGCAAAGGATCATGGGTTTCAAGAAGTGATTGTCGCCACTAATGGCTATGGATTCCAGAGAAAAAAGGGAGGCGCTGAATTCGCGCGAAAGTGTAGGGAAATGGGATTAGACACGTTGTATTTCCAATTTGACGGGATCAATAATGTAACGTACGAAAAAACACGCGGCATAAAAAATTTAATGGAATACAAGATGCGGGTAATTGAGAACTGTAGAAAAGCAGGATTTGACTCTATCGTGCTTGTAGCAACGATAGCTACGGGAGTAACTGATATCGAAATCGGGAATATCATTCAATTCGCCATAGATAATATAGATATTGTTCGTGGCATAACATTCCAGCCTGTTTCGCTTTGCGGGAGAATTTCCGCAGAGGAAATGCAAGAATTACGAATTACAAATGCAGATGTTATAAAGGAGATTGAAAAACAAACTGGCGGTAAGCTTAGCATCGAGAACTCATGGTACCCCTTGACTACTATCGTGGAACTTGGGCGGTTAATAGCATACCTTTCGGATGTTGAACCTGCTGAGTTCACTTGCCACCCTGACTGTGGATTTGCTACTTATTTGGCTGTTGATCCTGAAACCCATGAGATGGTTCCCATGATGGAATATTTTGACCCACTCAAGGTCATTAACTTTGCGAATCAAATGTGGGAAAAAGTAAAACACAAAGAAAAGAATCCCATCAAGTTTTTTGAAAATTTTCTTGGCGACTTCGGTAAAACCCTTGATGATGGAGTGAACTTCTTGGACAAGCAACAACTTCGCGCTCGTTTCTTACTTGGAGCGCTCCAATACGCCAGGAAGCCGGGAAAGTTGATGGAAATGTTTGCTCGTATGTTAGCGAATGGTGATTGGGAAAACGTGAGCTCGTTTAGCTACGGTACTTTATTAATCTCCAGTATGCATTTCCAAGACGCATATAACATGGATATAGAACGCACGAAAAGATGTATAGTGCATTTCGGCGTGGCAATGCCTGATGGTTCCGTGTGGGAGGCTCCCTTCTGCACAATGAACAGTTTACATCGCCCAATAATTGAAAAACAAGTCGCGAAAAAGGTGACTCAAAAAGTCCGCGATGAGTTTGACACGTCGGTAGGACAAGCCAGAGAAGATTTGGAAGTAGAACCCTTATATAATGGAGGTTCAAAAGTGAAAAAGGAGGAGGACGCAACGAAATGAGTGAAGAACACGTGGAAATTAAAGACGGTTTGAAGGTTAGAAAGCTCACTGAATTAAAGACTTCGACCGAGAAAGAACTAGAAGATGCGATGTTGAAACGAGTAGAATATTTCAAGGAAAAAGATGCTAAGAAGAGCAGCTTTAATAACACGCTCCAAAACACGCTTTTTCAAGCTTTTGGTTCGCTCCTGGATGTCAAGCTCCAAATTGATAAGGCAATTGGCGAAGAAAATTTAGAAAAAATTCACAAGGTAGTCGATAACATTCTATTATTTGGTTTATAGTATAATCCATTTTTTTTGTTTTATCTTTTTATATTACTAATCAATTCTTTAAATATCTTTTAGTACATAATCTTAAAATTTTTATTGATATTCGAAATACAAGTATTGGTGATCATGTCAATAACCGTGAAGATTTACGGGGATTTAAGGAACAAGATTAAGAAGGAGGGTATTGAAAATGGATTACCTTTAACTCTAAATCTCGAGCAAGATAAAATCAAATCGATAAGTGACGTGATCTCAGCCTTAAAAATAAAACAGAGTGATATATCGCACGTATTTGTTAATGGATCCTATTCAGGAGAGGGAACGAGACTCAAGGATGGTGACCGTGTTGGGATATTCCCGAGTAACATGGCGGCGATGTTT
>JAEOUK010000525.1 GCA_016839385.1 Promethearchaeota archaeon | reverse complement strand
GGAAGTACTCTGGCAAAATTGCATGAATTATTCTCCATGTTTTTGTACTACCAGAATAGTTTGTCAACCCAGCGAAGCCCACGATTTTACCTTCTTCATTTTCAAATCTAAGGACATCTCGTGAAAGAATTGTATTTTCACTGAACCAATTCTTAACCGACTTTTGTGTTGCTTCCACAACATAATCTGGATTAGTATATTTATTCCTTGCATTAAAAATATCAAGAAAAATGGTGTGGCTTGAGCTATCATCCCATGGTTTTACATGAAATTTCACATCATGTATCATAGTTTCCACTTCAGATTATATCCATAAAAATGTAAGGGTAAAAAATCACCTTATTTGTCATTAAGTAATTCCTCGAGTTGATTTACAAAACTTTCATACCTCTAGCATCCCATACTAAAACAGTACATCCCAGTTCGGCTAGGGCATAAGTTTTATACCTTATTTTTTCAGAAAAACTATTTCAAAAATTCAAAGAAAAAGGAATTAGTGAGATAATCTTCCTCAACCGAACCAAGGCACTTTAATTCTATTTGAAAGCAAGAATCCGAAAAAAGATAAAAATCGCTGTCAAGTTATTGAAGTTCTTTGACTTGGAAACCAAGAATCTACCATTGCAATATAGATTTATAAATACAAAAATGGAACTGAATCTATGAGGGAAATTAAATCTCCACCTACAAGCAAACAAGCTTTGGAAACGTATTGGGATTCAATTAAAGACACTGGGAAAAACATACTTCGTTTTGATGGATTGTATAAACAAATAATGACAGATTCAGAACCAGAAGACTTCATGGTAGCGTTATTGATGAGAAGTATTGAGTTTATTTTTCTATTTTTAAAGGATGGAAATGTAATAAAAGATAATCCCGATACAGAAGATCTTAATGATTTGAAGAAATACTATGAAACAGCATTAATATCCCCCAAATTACCCAGATGCCCATATACTATAGACAGTAAATCAAATGTATCGATCATACATGAATATTCTCAGGACGGAGAGCTTTGCAGGAATGTTTTTGTTAGGAAAATAAAAGCTGCTTTATATTTATGGCTAAAGGACTAGCTTACGTAAATTATGCCCCAAAATTGAAGAAATATATAATATTGTCGGACTACATTAATAAATGAATAAATTTTTTATAAACTCAATTGTTCCAAACCCTATGGAAGAACATACATCGGGTCTTGAAAATCTGAATCATGACGCTTTATTATTAGAAATCCGATCTGTTGAAGATAAATTAGCCTCTCTTCGGAAGGTTTATCTTGCAAGAACCGGAGAATTGCCTCCACGTAGGCAACGGGACTCCGATTGGAGATGGACAGTATTCTTATCCTTGGGGATCGCCTATATCACATTCATCGTCTATTATTTTGGAGTTAGACAATCGGGGATAGGGGAAGGTTTTGCAATTCCTGAGTTTTTTTACGATATTGAAGTCCAATATTTCGCTATCTTCACGTTTTTCAGCTTAGTGCTAATATTGAATGTCCAGCAAGACCGTATCCGCGGTTATCAAGTTTTTGTCCTTTTTTTGGGATTTTGGTGTGCCCAGTTGTTCATCTATGATTGGTCTTGGTGGGCAATGGAGATTGGATTCGGTCATGTAGACCTCGCAACATTTTGGACTAGAAGTTATGGGGCACCATTCTTGATTTATCACCCTCCGATGTGGTTATTTTTGGTGGAATCTTTATTGGGGTTAACAGTTTCCCTATATACATTCACTATCCCTCATAATTATAAGACATTAGCGCCTTCCTTACTCTGGTTATATACAATTTTTGTCAATGCATTTATCTGTGATTGGATCGGATTAGGTACTCCGATCACCTTAATTATTGGAATATGTCTCATTATTATTGTATTTGGGCTAATGGGTTTCAATACTTTTTCTAAATTCCGCGGACGAAACAAGAATATAGGTGATAAGGATAAAACTATGATGAAATCCCTGTTTTCAGTAAAAAAATGGACATTAGATCCTTTAGGAATTCCAATGTTACCTATAAATATTGTGCTTATCGCCTTGAGTTACCTATTTAACGTATTAGTTCCTGAAGTCGGATTATTAATGGGGCTCCTCTCTTGGTTTTGTTTCCCAGGATTTGTGTTCTTCTTAAATGGGACCCGATTTGCTAGATTATCCCGAGTGAAAAAAATTCTATCTGTAATTTTCATGATATTCGTGATAGTGGGGCTTATAGTCTTTGTATCTGTAGCTGTTCTCCGATTAGCGGAAATAAATAAGCCTTAATTTGAGATTAGGTAATTTTCCAGCTTAATTATATAAATTCTGGCTCAAAATTGAAGAACAAATGCAGCTGATCGCCACGAATAAAGGAGAAGTTCTTCATTAAAACCTGCAAAATATTGAGGAGTTCGTAAGTAGAATTTCGCTTTTTCACAAGGAAAAATAAAAGGAAATATGATTAAATTCATTGTGACACCAGTAGCTGGGAAAAATTTTAAATTTCAATCATTATATCAATTTTTTCCAATAGAATCATCGTAAGAGATTGATGGATCCTCCATCGCAATGTAATAATATACTAACCATATAGGGTGTGACGTGAAGTGACTAGTTATCATTACTGACGATGTAGGTGACTCGGTTGCTCATGAAAATATGATGAGAGATATACAATATGAATTTCAGGAATTTGGAAAATGGCACAAAATAGATGCTGAAACCCAATCATCTTACTTAGGATCTTTAGAGGCTCAAATTAACATTATCAATTAGATAAACCATAAATTTTGATGTAGTAATTTCTAATTCCCAGTTATACTTCTATTCGTACTAGTATATGTATTGTGAAATCTGTAAAAAACCAATATCTCAGCCGGAATATGAGTATTATGATGGAAAATGTGCTTTCTGTTATGTAATGATTAAATCTGAAAAGGTGGAACAGACTATACAGGATGCAAAAAACGAACCTCTGGTCGATACATGTTCGGTGATTAAAATCGTTGTAAGGATCTTCTTACTCATTCTAATTCTTGTTGTATTCATCTTAAGAATAGCTAGATAATCTAAATCTAACTATCAT
>JAEOUK010000524.1 GCA_016839385.1 Promethearchaeota archaeon | reverse complement strand
GTACCATTTTTAGGAGACCTAATAAAAAAAGTGATACTTTTCGCTTATTATTGCTTAAATTTTAATTTTTCGATCTTTGAATGCGAAAATTTCTTAACCTTACCAAAATAGATTGAAAATAGTACACTCAAAGGGGAGTAGTTTAGCGGTTATAACGCCAGTCTCACACACTGGAGATCGAGGGTTCAACTCCCTCCTTCCCTATTTATTCGTGCTTTTCTTAATCCACTTTCTAAGAATTGTAAAAAAAACTATACAATAGGCATTTTTTTAATTTTTCATTGAATCGTATTTGAGATGACTAATTTGGTTGCACTCTCTACCTTTACTAGTGTGGTGATAACAATGCTTCTAAACCTATCTACGATATTAGATCAAAAACCATTCCACTGAAAGCCATGACTGATGATTCTGAATTTTTAAGTTATCCATATCTCAAACCCAATCTAGTCAAAAAACGGGAATACCAAGTTAATATATTTGCGTCCTGTATTGGGAAAAATTCACTGGTGGTTCTTCCAACAGGAATGGGAAAAACTATCATCGCTCTATTACTTAGTTTATATGTTTATTCTCAAGATCCAGATAAAAAAGTTCTTTTTTTAGCCCCGACCAAACCTTTGGTTGCCCAACACCAGAGATCCTTTCAAGAGTTATCAAATCTTGAAGAGTGGCAATTACCCATGCTTACATCATTAGCTCCTGAAAAAAGAGAAAAAATATTTTTAGATGCCTCAATTGCATTTTTAACACCTCAAATTCTCCAGAATGACGTAATTAGTAAAAAAATAAATCTAAAGGATGTTTCTCTCATCATTTTTGATGAAGCACATCGAGCGGTTGGTGATTATGCATATACATTCATTGCTCAAAAATACATGCAAGAGAATCCACAAGGACAGATTTTGGGAATGAGTGCTTCTCCAGGGGGAAATGAAGAAAAAATACAGGAAGTTTGCAACAATTTATTTATTACTAATGTCGAAATACGCTCCGATACAAGTTCAGATGTTAAATCGTATGTACAAGATGTTGAAACAAATTGGATTCAATTGAAATTACCTGATGAGTATCTTCAACCTAAAAAAATTTTAGAGACAGTTTTGAAAACCTATCAAAAGGAGCTGTATAATAATAATTTTCTCGACCATTATGCACTGAATCAAGTAACACGGAAAGATTTACTTGCATGTTCAAGAAAAATTGATTTTAAAATACGAGATTCGACTACATCTAGTGAAGAATTGACAATAGCATTCTCATCAAAGAAAACCGTTTCTAATGCTATTAGAGTGTCTCACATGCTTGAATTGTTGGAAGCCCAGGGTATTGAACCACTGTATAAGTATTATGAAAAAAGTTTGAATGAATTAAAATCAGGTAAAGCATCCAAATCTCTTCAAGAACTAATGCAATCCACTCAATTTCGTACTGCTATGCATTTAGTAAGATCTCTTGTGGAATCGAATTTTATACATCCAAAACTGATTAAGATACGAGATTTACTTCAAGAACAATTTACAAAAAATCCTGATTCTCGTGTCTTAATATTTGCTAACTTCCGAGATACTGTAGACACAATCGTGGAATTTATAAATAAATCGGTAGCGATCTCTGCTCAAAAGTTCATTGGACAACAAGCTCGTAAAAAAGGAAAAAAAATAGAAAAGGGGATGACCCAAAAGGAACAAATTGCTATTTTAGATGAATTCCGGAGCGGAAATATTAACACATTGGTAGCAACAAGTGTAGCTGAAGAAGGTTTAGATATTGCAGAATGCGACCTAGTAGTATTCTACGATGTAATCCCAAGTGAAATTCGAACTATTCAACGACGAGGGAGAACAGGACGCCAAAGTAAAGGAACTGTGTATGTATTAATGGCAAAGGGAACTCGTGAAGAAGGGTATTACTGGGCTGAGAAAAGACGTGAAAAACAAATGAAACAAGTACTTACTAATTATAATCACGAAATTCCCATAAATTCTGCCAAAACTCTAAGTACCAAAGAAAAAAAATCCAAAACTAGTAGCATTTTAGATTTTCTCCCAGAACCTGATGAAGAAATCAATTCTGAACCTCAGAAAAAAACTGAAAATGCTCCTAAAGACGAAACTAGGCTTCAATCTGATAGACCAGTTATAATTGTGGATACTAGAGAAACCCAAAGTTCAGTTGTTCGACAACTAGCATTAAAAAAATTAGAGGTAGTATTGAAAACTTTACCTGTTGGAGATTATATTCTCTCTGAAAAAGTAGGTGTCGAACGGAAAACGGATGTGGATTTTGTAGATTCTTTAAAAGATGGAAGATTATTCAATGAACTCTATAACCTATCTCAAAATTTCATCACTCCTATTCTCATCCTGGAAGGAAATCCCATAAATCAAATGGGATTTTCAAAATCTGCAATTTTAGGTGCTTTAGCTAGTATAGTGATTAATATGCGAATAACAGTTCTATATACGAATTCAGCGGAGGATACAGCAGATATTTTAGAAGCTCTAATGAAAAAAGTGCATCAAAATGAGGATTCTGCTAAAAAAATTTTCACTAAAAAGACCTCCACCGAAGCGGAAGCTCAAGAACAGATTATATCGGGTATTCCTGGCATTAATTTATATCGTGCTCAAGAGTTATTAACTGCGTTTTCAACATTAGAAAACATCTTTAACGCAGATGAAGAAGATTTGAAAAAAGTAACTGGTATAGGTAAAAAAACAGCAAAAAAAATTCGAGAAATAGCAGAATTTGACTATAATAAAGAAAAATAGAGTATTTATTGTTTTAAGATTCTCCGTAGAAATCTTGTGTAGAAGAAGAAAAAGCCATGAGTCCATATATAAATGACGGAGATTAAGATCCACAACGAAACCAACATCATTCCACTTGCTAGCATTGTTAAAACTCCCAGAGGAAGCCCCGCTAGGAGCTCAATAAAGGATACACCTGCTGCAACTAATGCTAAATCAACTAGGTAATCTATAAGCAAGCCAAATGAACCTACAATCACCAATGCAAAAGCCGTTAATAATGCAATGGTAATTATCGTTGCCCATGCTTTGTCTTGTTTGTCAGCTTTTTCAGGGATATTTTTCTTTTCCACAAACAACATCTTACTAATGAAGAAGGCAAGTCGACGCGATACTAACAATCCTCCTGTAAGCAATAGGAAGAAGACGCTTCCCATTGATTCGAAAATAAAAAATTTCATTGAAACACGAGTTGTTACCCAATCCGGGAATGTTGACCAAGCAGGTGCTTCTATCCATTCTACCAAACCCCACCAAAGTGCACCATAGACGATCCCAAATACACTTAACCACATCAAAATGTACACAATGACTCCGAAAACAACTTGAGCTTTGCTGTATCTGTCTTGTTCTATTTTTTCATTATCTTTAAGAATTCGTTTACCAACAGAATTGAAGAACGCGAAATATCCATGGCTCCACACATATATAATAAATATTAGAACCCAAATACCTCCAAACAGCATAGCACTGAATAAACTAACCCACACACCATATGATGGCAGTCCAACTAAGAAATCGAGGAATGTACCTGTAGTACCAGAAGCTAAACCCATTAAGTAATCAACAAGAAGACTAACTGCACCGACAATCAGTAATGCTATCGCAATCAGGATAGTAATAGTGATTGTACGAGCCAGTTTTTTGTCATCTGAAGATTCAATTTTCTCGGAAATATGTTGTTTTCGAATGAACAATAACCTGCTAATGAAATAACTTCCACTACTAAAAACTACTAAACCTCCAATAAGAGCAAGGAATACTAAACTACCCAATCCTCCAACAACCAGTGTTGTAGTTCCGAAATTTGTCCAAGTGATGGATCCAGCAAAGGCTTCCATTCCATACCATGCACCCCCAAATGCGGCTCCTAATATGCTGACAAATACAATAATATATAACACTACACCTGTTGTCCATTCGGCGTTATCAATTTCTGTTCTATCTATTCTCGCATTACTTTCTGCTATCCATTTCAAAGTTTTTTGATACCCATTTATCCACACCCAAGTGAAAACAATGACCAAAACTGTGAATACAACTAAAATGGATGAGAATAACATAATCAATAATCCATTAGGGGTATCCTCCAAGAATACAAGAAAACTCCCACTTTCGACTATAACTAGCTCAACCAAAGTTAATACTGACCCAATAACGATCACAAATATGGAAACTAGTAATCCAGCCGTAATAAATCGCGCAAGGAGATTACCTTTCTCAAATTTTTCTTTAGTTATGGGAGGATAGAGCATCCTATGAATCAATCTCGTTCCTTTTGGATACAAAAACCATAACATTAACACTCCTACTACTCCTAGAATTCCAAATCCTCCTGCTAAAAGGATAACTAACATCTTCTTGTCTTCCCATAACCCTTTGAACCATTCCCATTTACCAGTAGGTTGTATTACATCCAAAATAGCCCATAACGCACCGATGAAAAGAAAATAGCATGAAATGGAGAAGACCAGATAGAATGATATGCACAACGCTGAATGAGAGGGTAAACCTTTATGTTCAGCTTCATGAATATTTCGTTGATTTTCATCTGATTCAGACATCATAACTCACTTAGTTTAATAATATTCAAAATGACCTTAATGCCTAGTAGACAAAAAAATGGAAAAATAAATTTAACCGACATAACTGTTAAGTTCTATTTAACTAGTTCTTCTCCTTGTTCGGTGAGAATAAATGCTTCTCGTTCCTCTCCCTCATAAGTAAAACTCTCGATAGTAATGTATCCCTTCTCTTCTAATGTTGTGAGTTTCTCACGTAACTGGGTTTTTGTTTTAAGTTCCAAGTCTAGATTTTTGCGGGTTTGATTGAAAATGATATAAATTCTATCCAAAATTAGTCGCTTTTTTGTCTGAAATGTATCAATAATGGTTCTTTCATCTGAATCTAAATCTTGCCCTAATAATCGTTTCTCTTGGGAGAGTTTGGATTGTAATGCTTCCTCTAAACTAATATGTTGGCTTGGATCTTTCTTTTCATTATCTTTTTGACTCATTTTTCTCATAATCCGTGCGTTAATTTTATTTGAATGGATATATTGCACAACTAAAAGAAATTTTTGCTCTTAACTCCAAAAAACTTTTGCACAAATCCGATTGATTTCACATGTCAGAACTTATAATCACACTAAAAAATAATCAAAAAATCCTCCTCAGACATATCCAAAAACAAGATTTAGATGAGATTTGGAACAATTACAATGAGGTAATTGATGAGGGAACATATCAGCCTTCCTTTACTAAGGTAGTGGATAAATTTGAAAAGATCAGTTGGTACAACGAATTAATTGGATTTGGAAATCTATGTATTGTAGCTGAATTACAAAATGACATAGATAATACAGTAGTGGCTCAATGTACAATCCATAATGATGAATGGGAAGCGTCTGAACATGTTGGAATGTTAGGCATCATAGTACGCAAAACATTCCGTGATCTTGGTCTGGGACGCCATTTAATGGAGTTTTCGATGAAAGAAGCTTATAAAAATGGGAAACGCAAAATCGTGCTTGGAACACTTATATCAAATGAAAGAGCAATTCATTTATATGAAAAATTGGGATTTCGGAAAATAGGGGTTCGCCAAAAGCAGTTTCTAATGAATAAAAAATATATAGATGAATTATTAATGGAAAAATGGCTAGATTAATTATGGAATACAGCCATGGAATAGATTTTCAAAAATTCTAAAGACATATTAATATCATCTTCACGTTCCGGTAATTCTTCTCGTAATTTATCTAAAATTACACCCACATCTTCCTCTTTTCCAATTCCCATACGTGGTACCATTCTAGCGAGAGTTCTACCTAAATCATTCGATGTTAACCTATTCTTCAATTTCTCAATATTGTCCTTGTACCAATCCCACAACCATGATTTACATGCAGGGTTAATTCCAGCGAATATCAACGCAACATAGCGTAAATTTAATGGGACATTATCCTTTTCTTCTTTTTGATCTAATGACCAATCGAGTACTTCTCGTAGAATTTGATCGTCTTGAAAACACCCAACTGCCATTAATAAATATCCCATTTCTTGACGACCAGTATTTTTGTCCTTTATTTTTGTGAGGAATAGATCCTTTGAATCTTTAAAGTTTGTAGCAATCGCTCTATACGTTGAGCTGAGAATATCCGCATGAATTCGAGAACCTGATTTGAGTTCTTCATATTTCTTTTTAATAAAATTCTTCACTAAATTGGAACCATACGTATTGAGATGGACCAAGATTACACTTCGAATTGTGGAAGTTTGTAAGCTATCATCTTCTGTTGGTTCTAACCCAATTTTTGTCAAATACGGTTCAAAAATAGTTTTGCCCAGATCTGCTATTAAGGATCTTTTCGAGTCGATATAATAGTATAACCGAGCTAAATTTCCTGAAATATCCACCAAGGGAAGATAACTTTCTTCTTTTACATAATATTTTCTCAAATACTCTAAATAATCATCTACAGAGAACTCGCCTTTCAACACGAAATAGAACATATCATTTTGGATACCATAAACATCGAGATGAGATAACTTCTTTTCTAAAATCAAACTTCCTAAATCCATCAAATTATTGTCTTTATAGAGGACTCGATAAAATCCCATTTGATCTGTGTT
>JAEOUK010000097.1 GCA_016839385.1 Promethearchaeota archaeon | reverse complement strand
GTTTTTCCAGTGATGTCTGTTTTATCAATGACTCCGAGAATTCTCATTAATTCCTCGTTTATTTCGATCAATTCATATTTATTGTTAAAAACGCAGTATCCCTCTCCAATATTTTCTAATATTAAATTTTGAGCTGCGGGAAGAACTTCAAAAGTGCGTAAGGGAAATACAGCTATAAAAATAAAAATGCTAGCGAAAATTAATCCTATCAAATAAAAACTAATGAATTCTTCTACAATTCCCAATGCTTCGCTCCATATACTGACGATTGTTGAAAAAAATAAAAGTAAATAACTAAAAATGATGATTAGAGATTGTTTTTTTACTAATTTACTTCTGCTTTCCAAAAATAGATTTCTAATAAATAAAACTAGAGTTCCTAGCAGTTTCAAGTAAGATTCCCCAATTAGGAGGTTTAAATAAATTCCGTTTCCATAACGAATTATTGAAGGTGCAGGGTCAGATCGTATATTGGTACGCATCCATGATGCATCTGGAAATACGATTACCGGAATAAGAACTATTAATGAATATAGCAGAATAACAAGGTAAATTCTCTTATGTTTATTGAAGTTCAAAAATCCATTATATTCTAAACTGAAGAGAAAATAAGAAGTCCCAACAAAATATGATGCAATAGTTATTAATTGGTCAAAAATTAGCTTTATTTCCCATGTTGGCGCTAAAATTAATAAAACAAATGAGAGTGCCCATATAACTTGAAAAACTAAACCTATTGAAAATATTCTGGCTTTTGAGTCCTTTCTTCTTTGAAATGTGTAGATCGTAATTACAGTTAGAAAAATTACAAGTATGATATATAATCCGATCTGAATATAATCTGGTAGAAATGCCATTGCCCTTCATTAAAAGCTTCAATTTATTGCTTAAATGCTTTTGTGAAACTGAATGTACTATCGAGTAAATCAATAAGTTAACCCATATTCGCAATAAAATTTGAGTAAGGTAAGGGCTTGTCCCCAACCCGTAGCACAATCCTCAAATCGTTTATGCCCATTTGGTGAATTTTCATATCCAGATTCCCTAAGCTTAACTAAAGTTCCTTCTTGGTGATCAAGAAAGTCTATTTCGATTGTGGTAGGATTTCCAGTTTCTAACCACCATTGGTATACAAATCTCTCTGGAAACTTATCTTCTAATATTGGTAGATTTTCAGAACTTGTAGTAACTTTTTCTGCCCCCCAATCAACCCACCTTAAGTGAAGTTTACCATTTTCTTTAGTAGTCTTCTTAGTAAACCAAGAATTTAATCCCTTAGGAGTCGTCATTGCATTGAATACCTTTTCTCGTGGAGCCCTTATTAAAATTGAGAAAGTTATATCCGTATTCATCAAATCCATGATAGATGAATCAACCAACACGAAAATTAAACGATTTTGAAAATAATCAATAAAGAAATTACAGATATGTTAATATACTTACAAAGAAATCAATGAATTATGAAAAATAGTAATAGACACGGTTTGAGATTCATTTACATTCTGTTCATTATCATGAATATATCATTGTTACCATCCACAAAATTAGTTGCTGCGCAAGAAAACATTAAATTTAGAAAAATTGCAGAAGTCTCGGGTGATGATAGTTATGATATACTTGTAGACGACGAAACGGATTTATGTTATGTGTCATATGGGCATTCGGGGATCAAACTCTATGATATTTCTTCATACACATCACCAGAATTATTAAGTACTGTACCCGAGCAGAATAATGGTTATGCACATCAAATTTATAAAATCGACCATTTAGTATATGTGGGAGATGGACATGCAGGTTTAACGGTGATTAATTGGACTAGTTCGAATAATCCACATGTCTTAAATCGTACCTTAGGGTATTATGGGTGGGCTACAACAACTGACAATAGCAAAGAAATTTTATTCTTAGCAAGTGGGGGGTCATTATTTGGTTACGATACAAAAATTGCGATTTTCAATATCTCGTTACTTGGTCAATTAGAGCTAATCAATGAAATTTCAGTTCCAAATTATTGCGTAGATGTCGAATTTAAGGATGGAGTGGTTTTTACAACTTCAGAATCGATTCCTTTGATCACTTTTGATGTCACTAATATTAGTCATCCAATTGAATTAGATCGTGCACCGGAAAATACTGGGGACTCATTTGCATCAGATATCGAAATTGTGGGAAATTATGCATTTATTGCTAATTGGGAAGGATCTTTTCAAGTATTT
>JAEOUK010000523.1 GCA_016839385.1 Promethearchaeota archaeon | reverse complement strand
CTATTTGTGTTTTTATTTTGGGTGATAGCAGGATTTTTTATAGAAAATCCAGCAATTCTAGCTCTTAGCCCTCTTGATAACGGGGAGCAGTTATTGATGAACATTTGTATGCGTGGAGAGTCTATTTGGTGGAATCTTCGCTATTTTGGCTATTTAGGAATCCAAATCATTGTGTTATACATTTTAACTCAGATTATCTTCCTACGGAAGAAAACAATGTTGTAAATAAAATAAGGAATGAGTCAGATGTCAGAAATTGAACATGAAATCGTTGAAGAAAGCATTTTTGGTCAAAAACAGTTTAACGAATTAATCCAATGGTTGAATGATCGCAAAAGTTATGAAGTTCATGGAGATATAACCGGAATGTGGATAGTTTCTGATTCATATTTCAAAGGTCGAGGACGAATTCTTAAGAAATATGACGGTACTGTTTTTCAAAGAGAATTATACATCTTCTTTGAAGAAGGAGATATTGGGAAAGAAGATATTCTGCTTGGTAGAAAGATAGCCCATGTAAAATCACCAAGTGCTTTATTGAGTATAAGTAAGGTTGAATCTGTCCAATCATTAGTAATTGGGGCTGGATCTCAGCGATTTGAAAAACCTCCAGTTATAGCGCCTTCAACGTATGTCCTTAAAAATTTTTTTAAAAAAGACTTACAAAATCAAGTCTTTTTTAGAGGGGAGCATGATTATGATGCAGCTTTGGAATGGTTACGCTCTTTCACCCAAAAATATTTAATTACTTGCCATATTGAGGGTGTATTTATAACAGAAAAACGTCAATTGCAATGCATTGTAACTGGTGCAGTAAAAGAAGTCACTGATAAAGAGATTTTTATCGAAGTAATGGATGCTTTTGATCCAAGTGATCCCCTTAACGATGATACCAAGGAATATCTCACAAGAGGAGGAGTAATCGAACTCTCAAAAATTGGATTAAATAAAGTTCACCCAGAATATCTTATCTTTGAAATGGGTGAAGAACTGGCACTAACTCGCAATGTACTCAGTGTGAAAGATTTATCGGTTAAAATTGGAAATAAAGTCATCATTCATGATGTTGATTTCAGTATTGAAAAAGGTAATATTTTAGGTATAATTGGTGAATCAGGTGCTGGAAAATCAACCCTCCTGCGTGCAATACTAGGAGAAGTTCAGTATAGTGGAGAAGCTAAAGTATTTGGTATTGATGCTTATCACACGAAACAAATATCTCCTTTTATTGGATATGTACCCCAAGATCTTTCAAGGATGTATGGGAATTTCAATGCGCTTGAAAATATTGTCGCTTTTGGAAGACAATATGGTATTCCTGATGATATTTTAATACAAAGAGGTAAAGAAATTTTAAAAGATCTCAATATAGACGAAGTTGCGAACCAGAAAGTCGATTCCTTATCAGGTGGTCAAAGAAGGAGAGTTTCCATTGCGATTGCAATGGTTCATAACCCATATCTTTTATTTTTGGATGAGCCGACATCTGGTTTAGATCCATTATCGCGTTACAATCTTTGGGAATATCTCGATTTGATAAATCGGAGATATAACATAACTTTGTGTGTAATTTCGCATTATTTAGATGAAATTGAATATTGTGATTCAGCATGCATTTTCTTGCGAAATATTGGCTTTTATGACTGGGATACTCCTATGGGTTTAAAGAAGAAACTTCCAGGAAAAGGTTTAGCACTAGAAGTGACTTTAGAAAATGTCACTGTAGAAGCAGTTGAACGATTACGAAGTCTTCCTGAAGTAGATTTTGTAATTCAGCGAGGGGAACGATTGCGGATATTAAGTGATGCGCCTAGCATAGCAATGGCTAAAATTGTTACAAAAGAATTGGAATCCAGCAAAATACCAATTCACTCGATAGAAAATAAAGTCCAAATCGATGTGATTGATTACTTTACATATGTAAGCACCCTGCATAAGCAAGCAGATCAAGAGATACCTATTGTTTTTTCAAACAAGGACTATGATGTTAGAAATGTCACAGAACGTGCGAAAGATATTGCATTTCATAAACGGAAAAAGGATGGTGAAAAAAAGTAACATGAAAAAGAAATATTTCACATTGATTTCAATCACATTTATCGTAATTGTATCAAGTTTCATTTCGGTGAGTAAACCTAATCTGTCAACTGCGGATATAAAAGAGGATACTATCGAGAAAAAAATTGATCCTATTTTACTTGAATTGCTTTCCTCTCCACACTCTTCAAATGATAAAGTATCAGTGATTATTCTATTAGAGGAAGGTTATAATTTGGTTGAAATAGACATTTTGAGGACCCTT
>JAEOUK010000522.1 GCA_016839385.1 Promethearchaeota archaeon | reverse complement strand
CTTTCTTGTTGAGAACTTGATCGATTTCTTTATCGACAAGGTTGCATACATGTTGATTTATTGTTTCAATGACGCCTACTGTGTTAAAACCTATAACTGGGAAAGATATTGTGTTGAGAAACTCGTGTTTTGGATTTGAATCATTCATTTTCTGGTAACATTTATCACAGAACGCACGTGTAATAGGGCGTTTCAATTTGAGATCTTCATTTACATTAAATACTTCCTGACAGACTAAACATTCCTCAGACATTTGATTCTTCTCTTGTTGGTTATTTGATTTAATTGGTATACCGATTCCTATTGAAAAAAATTTCAATCATCAAGGAATTTCATTTATTTAATGCTTGCTCAAGGAGTTTTAAATCTTCTTCAAGCATATTGGGCATTTCTTTTGTGTATATCCCAATACAAACGGCGTCTTGAGGTCGCAGATATTTTGCTACATACTCGAATGCTTCTTTAGGATCATTTCTTCCAGCAGCAAATACCTTATAGTGAATAGCTGGTTTACTGAGTCCTTGGATTAGCTTTACCATGTAATCCCGATCTTCTTCGTTATAATATTCATTCACTCCAGGCTCATGCTTCGGATTTTTACCTCGATTGGTTGGATGATAATAAGAACACATATAAAAATCCACATCCAAATTTTCCTCTGCCCATTCAATCACTCGAGGATCATGTCCTGCTACTCCGGCAGCCATCCCTTTTCTTTTAATACTCTTAATGTATCTGGGTACTTTATTCAAATCATTTTGAGCCATCATATATTCCATCTGTCCTCCATGTATATAACACGCTTTAGCGTTACCTTCGAGTGCATTGAAAATTCCCATTTCTACTTGTCCCACACCTGGGCAAGTTTGGGCAATCCATTGGATTTTACCTCCTTCGTTCCAATATTCTAAGAGAGTTCTCATAACGTGGTGATCAGCCCGTCCAAGGAACGTATTGACATTTAATTCTTCTGCTATGGAAAATTCTTTTTTAATTTGAGCTACATTATAGTAATTTTTCATTTCCAAGTCTCTTTCTCGTGAATGGTGTGAGAATCCACTAAAGGGATTTCCTCCTAGGATTAATTTACTTACATTTAATTTTCCAATTTTGACTGTACCAAGACTCATATGTTCTATACCTTGTTATAATTAATTTAGATTCTGAATTTGAATTTAAATACCCTCACTTTTCAATTAGAGGTGTGACGATATAGTGGTTTTTTGCTATAGTTTTGAACTCAATTACATCGGATTCAACGCGTATGACTTCAATTGTTATAGAGTCCTTTTGGACATTAAGATCTTGTTTAGAGATAATACGACATGGATTTCCATTTAAAGATTGAATTTCCATCTTTTTCAGAGAATTATTCTCCCAAATGATATTTACTTCAAATCCTCCTCTTGCGCGAAGTCCATATATTGACCCGGTTTTCCAATTTTGTGGTAGTGCGGGTAAGGGTCGGATTCCTCCGTCATGACTCTGAAGCAACATTTCAGCAATACCTGCAGTCAGACCAAAACAACTGTCTACTTGGAATACATGTGGCATGTGAAATCCTATAAGGTTCTTTTCTGTATGTTCTCGCAACAGTGTTTTTAACCATTTATTGGAATTTTTCCCGTCTAAAAACCTGGCGAAAATTGAAATTAACCATGCACTACTCCATTCAGTGGATCCACTTCCTCCATTTATTCGATTCGCGATACTTTTTTCTACACCATCTACCAAATCAGGATTTTTTCTTAATGATATTATATCTGATGGATGAAAACCATATATATGGGAAAAATGACGATGTCCTGGTTCCCATTCTTCAAAATCATCATACCATTCCTGTAAATACCCATCCTTACTTATCTTAGGCTGGTATAATTTACTTTTTTTATCTAATAGTAGATTTTGAAAAGATTCATCTATTTTGAGAATTTTTGTAGCCTCTATGCAAATTTCAAACATTTTTGTTATGATTTGCATATCCATCGTGGAAGCCATCGATACTCCGCATTTTTTGCCATTGAACACGAAACTATTTTCTGGACTTGTTGATGGGTTAGTTACTAAATTCCCATTTTTATCTTCGATTAACCAATCTACAAAGAATAATGCAGCTTCTTTCAGAATTGGATAATATTTACTCAAGAATAATTTGTCATCGGAGAATAGATAATGTTCCCAGATATGAGTACATAACCATCCCGCTGCCATAGGCCAAAATGTCCATTGAGTTTCCTTACCAAAGGGTCCTGTTGGTCTCCATAAATCAGTGTTGTGGTGAACACAAAATCCTCTGCATCCATAATGAATTTGAGCAGTTCTTTTTCCAGGTTCAACTAAATCATAAATTAAATCAAAAAGAGGTTCATGACATTCAGATAAATTACACACTTCTGCTGGCCAATAATTCATTTCGATATTAATATTAACTGTATAATTGCTTCCCCATTCTGGTACAATGTCTCTATTCCAGAGCCCTTGCAAAGTGTTAGCTTTTGTCCCTTGTCTGGAACTAGAAATCATCAAATATCTCCCAAATTGAAATGCTAAAGGAATTAAACCTATATCCTCCTCTCCTCTTCTAATCTTCTGAAGTCGTTTATTGGTTGGTAAAATTTCATCTGAAGTATTTATTAAGTTGAAATTGACCCTATTAAAAAGAGTTTGAAAATCCTCCAAATGGTATTCAAGCAGTTTTTCGTATTTTTTAGAAGCAGCGGTAATTATACGTTGGTGACATAGTTCAGCGGGTTTTTTATTTCCATAGCTAGTTTCAGCGTTTAAAATCAAGATGGCTTTGTCTGCTTTAATCACTTTTAGTGATTCATTATCCCTGATCATTTTCCCATTTTCTACTATAACCTTAACTTGAGCCTCGAATGACATCCCGTCAGTCATACCGTCAAAAATACTACGAGATTTCATCCCCCGATAACATTCCCAACGACCTTTCAAAGTAATAGTATCTCTTGACACTGTCCTACATACAGCATCAAATTTTCTTCTCATAGAAATTGAGAAATTTAGAT
>JAEOUK010000521.1 GCA_016839385.1 Promethearchaeota archaeon | reverse complement strand
CCTTTATAGCATTCTATACACATTACTTCAGGAATCGTTATTTCACTACCAGCAGGATTTCGGGATGCAAAGCGTAGTTTGAACTTATATTGACATTCATCGCATAGTAATTTTCGACACTTTCCACAAATTCCTTTAGCAGTTCTATCGGAATGATAGTAACATTTTTTTTCATTCAACATGTCATAATTCACTCATTCGTTTTTTGATCTATAAAGAAAATAAGCTTCTAAATTAAAACAAGTTTATATCTTCAAAGGTTCCACAACTATTTCAGTTACTAAATCCTAATCATTCACGAGAATTACCTATAATCTGTTAACCGTAATTTCATATTTTTTTGAATTTAGTAAAAATCAATGAATAGTGATAATAATGACTGAAAACCATAAAGTAGCAGAATATCCGGAAGGGATTTCAGAAGAAGAATTCAATGATATTGTCGGAAAAGGTGGTAAAGTACTTGTAGATGTCTTTACTAGCTGGTGTGGCCCATGTAAGCGAGTAAAACCAATATTTCAAGAGTTATCCTTAGAATATGACGATATTACATTCGTCTCCTTGGATTTAGATTACACACGATGGATAGGCGAGAAGTATGACATCCATGCGATACCCACATTTCTGTTTTTCAAAGATGGAAACGAAATTTACAAACATCTCGGCGGAATGTTCAAATCTGGATTCGAAAGTATGATCAAGGAGAAGTTTTGAGCATAATGTCAAACTCACACCATGTAGAAGAATTTTCAAAACCTATCTCGGAAGAGGATTACGAAAAGATACTTTCAGATAACGAATTGGTCATTGTAGACTGTTTTGCCACTTGGTGCGGCCCTTGTATAAGTTTCAAGCCAGTTTTTGAAGAACTCTCCAATAAATACCCTAAAATCAAATTTCTTTCTATCGACACAGATCAAACCGATTGGATAAATAATCGATACGATATAGATTCTATCCCACGATTTCTTTTTTTCAAGAATGGAAAACTGATCTATGAGCATCGAGGAGCTTCCGCTAAAATCGTCTTTGAATATTTTATTAAAACCAAATTATTGGAATTAGACTTAATAGATGAACAAAAAGAGGGCATTTCAGAACAAGAATTTGATGAATTAACCAAAAAACATACAAAACTGGTTATAGAATTTCATCCATCCAAGTCCGAAGAGGCTGAACAATTAAAACCTTTTTACATTCCTATAATGGAAGAATATATTGATGTCAAATTCTTGATTGTTGAAGTGGACAATAAAAAAACAAGATGGGCACAAAAAAGATTTGAGATAAAAAATGAATTTCCGCATTTTGTTATGTTTAACAAGGGAAAAATCGTATATAGCTCTCACATTCATCATCCCGACGCATTAAAATATGCAATTGAGGAGAAACTTTATGGTAGAACTCCTTTTGCTCATGATTCTTTAATGGCAGAAGAAAAATTCGAAACTACAATCAATGCTTATGAACATGCAATTGTTTTTATCATGAACGAAAAAAGTGATACAAGTTTTGTGATGAGGAATTACATGTTCCGGATTGCGGAACAATATCCCGATCTCCCTTTAATTGTATTAAGAATTGGAGAAAATCCTTGGCTAAAAGAAAAATTCCATTTTGAAGAGGGAGATTTCACACGATATGGAGAATCGGGGAAGAAAACTCCGTATTTTATATTTTATAAAAATGGGAAGATTGTTCATGAATCGGGACCACTCCAACCCGAACTTTTTGAAGATATAATTCAAGGAAAATTACTAAAATTATTCGTAGTGGATGAATATGATCATGGGATTGCTGAAGAGAAATTCAACACCCTTCTAAACAAAAATCCACTTGTAATTCTTGATATTAAAGCTGTATGGTGCATGCCATGCACTGAAATGAAGCCCATATTCAGAGATCTTTCAAGAAAATATTCGGAAATTAAATTTATATCTGTAGATCTTGATTATTCCAGATGGATGGGGGAGAAATTTGATATTGATTCTATTCCTAGCTTCCTCTTTTTCAAGAATGGAGAATTAATCAATAAACACATTGGATTTATGGATGAAGAAGTATTCGAGGAAAAAATTCGAGAGAAATTTAAAATCGGACCATGAGTTTTCTCGAGAAATAATTAAATCACTTATAATTTTTTACTTATTCTCTATTTTCTTTGAAATATTGTAGTGATTTCAGCTGAGATAAATTTCCTCGGGCTATTTCTGAGTAACATTTGTTACATTTATACCATAAGCCAGATCTAACTATTTCTCCACCACACTGTTCACATTTCAGACCGGTTTTTACAATTTCCTCTTTAAATTCCTTATTTTCTGCGTTTTTTTGAACCTTTTTCATTCTAGAATGTATATCTCTCTGGAAAATATATATTTATTCTCAGAGCTTTTACTAGTTCTTTTTTCCATACGTGAGTAGCATTTCCGTTTTCTGGAATTATAATACTTTGAGAAAAACATCCAAAATGTATTGAAATAAATCCTAGTTTATGATTTTATTTTAATGTACATAGTTTCGCTGCATTAGAATCAAAAATCCGAGAGATTTTAAAATAAGTCATCTTTCTTGTTTTACATGGATGAAGATTTGATCTTATCAGTTGTTGAGGAATTAAAAGGTATTCATAGTTCCCAATTTATTGATCAGATTTATGAACCAGAATTTTGGTTAAATTTTATACCATTTCGAAAGAAAATGGCAAGTAAAACATCTGATTCTTTATTTAACTACGAATTTGAAGAGACATTTGTATTGGATCCCACAGGTACTTTGAAATACGATTTACATTCCAAAGGGCAAGTGGAAGTATTAGAAGATAAATTAACGGATAAAGGTCGATTCTGGAAACTCAAAGTCAATTCCAAAGAACCTTTTGCTATTGCGTTAGTGAATGT
This sequence comes from Promethearchaeota archaeon, assembly GCA_016839385.1. Next base: position 197 of record JAEOUK010000521.1, on the reverse strand, counting down.
GAGATTGAAGGATATAAATGATGGAATTAAGGTCGGTTTTTATTTATACGAATTGGATCTAGATTTAGGATTGCTAAATACACTCGGATTTGGCAGGGAAGCAGTTTTATTTGCAACACGCTCAACTCTACGTCGGAATATATCAATTTTTCATAAACGACTCCGTTCTTAGCTATTTTGTATTGCTTCCAAATATT
>JAEOUK010000520.1 GCA_016839385.1 Promethearchaeota archaeon | reverse complement strand
GAGGAAGAGCTTGTTGATTTTTGTTTCCGAAGTTTCACAGGATTAATTGCAATTAAAATAATGCTTATAATTAATACTCCTCCTAAAATAATGGAAAGTGGGAATCCCATAAAAATTTTAAATAGTCCTGCTGGTATTTGAAAAATTACCTGTGGAATATGAGTTGTAGCGTTTATATAATAGAGAGTCAACTCGTATTGATATGTACCAGGGAATGTTTTCAAGGTAACAGGAACGGAAATCTCGATATGAGAGGATGATGGTGTAATTATGAAAGTACTCGAATTAATGGTTTGAACATTTTCTGAATGTATACCCATTCCTGTGAGATAATAACTCACATTTATTGGAATATCAATGGATACATTTAGGATAATTCTAGCTCGAAACCAATTAATTGATTGATTTTCTAAAATCTCTACTGTTAATATGGATGGTTCTTGTAATTCAGAGGAGCTTACAGGAACTGTTTGAGTTTCACCGTGTTGTGGTATGGAAATTAAACCAATTATCATTATAGTAAGACATACTAAGAACAATTGTCTAGAACAAATTCGAATCGTGATTTCCTCCATAATAGACCTTTATTATATCGATCGACAGTATGACGTAAATAAAATTTGCATTAAATAAATGGCGTTAAATCCATATATTCTTCAATAACATTTCTATATTTTAGGAGAATTCGTATATCGTTAGTTATATTTCCGATTGAGAAAACTGTTAATCCAATCTCTGACCCAATCTGTTTTATTTTATGAAAATTTGATTGTGGGATAGTCAGTAGGAATGCTGAAGTCAAATACATCTTTACGAAATCGATTAAGCTGAAATCCTGAGTAATTAATCCTTTTGGATATTGGATTAATTCAAGATCAATAATTGCTCCTTTTTTAGAATATTGCAGCAGTAATAACAAAGTACCGAATATACCTCCATTGGAGATATCTTTGGAAGAATGGATTAATTTTTGTTGGGCAAGTTGTTGCATAATTTGTTTTTTCTTAAGAATTTCTTCTTTGGATTTGTACGTTACAGTATCCCAGTAGTATTTACTTGATTTTCCTACTCGACCATTATAATCAGCAATGATTACAATAAGATCTTCATCTTTAGCACCACTTGCTGAGACATAATAATCTTTATGGATTTTTCCAACCATAGTCGCTGATACTCCTACATTGCTGGTGCTATCTGAAGTATGTCCTCGTATTAAAGGAATTTCAAAACGATGAGTTGCTTCTAAAACTCCATCTAGAATTTGATCTCGAATGTATTGCTGATCAGAACTTATTATTACACTCACAGCAGTGGGAAAACCTCCGCATGCATAAATATCGTCTGCACATACCATAACAGCACTAAATCCGGCAGCCCATGGAGATTTTTTGGAAAACTCCTCAGTTATTGCATCAGTAGTAAGAAGAATAAATTCATTACTATGCTCATCATGAATAATTGCAGCTGCATCTTCTCCCATACTACTGAATATTCTCTCAGAATTGTATGATTTTTCCCTTATTTTTTCCATTATTGGGAATAGAATCTTTTTTCGGTTAATATTCTGGAAATTCCTAAGATCTTCAATAAAATGGATCAAATAGGATCGATTATTTTCGGTCATCGTTCAACAATTCATATTTACGTAACGTGTTCTTTACCAATAGTATTGGATTACTTTCAAAGAAGAACTACACCATAAAGTAGTTTATCAAATCAAATGTTTTGGAAGATGATTGAGCATAACACCGGAAGATTCTTTCAACAAAATGTTGGATGTTCTAAGAGGAGACACGATTCGAGGAGTAGTTTTTTCAATTTATGATGAGTTTGGTTACCAAACTCTATATTCTTTTCCTCCTCCAATTGAGGATCTGGATGTTCATTTGCCAATTGATAAGTCCTTATTTGAAAAATGGCAAAAAGAGAAAGACCAATTTTTCAATAAATCTTTCTCTGTATTTCATACCCCTCCTACAAAGCGATTTGGGGGTTTACGCGATATTTCACTTTACACTGAAAGAGATTTCCTTCAAATCGCAGTAAAAAGCATTAGTTTATTAATTGGAGAAAAAGTTCTGGAACGAGATCCATCTCTTTTAAATATGAAATTTTATGGGATTTTACCTTATCCTGATTTACATGTTTATTCTTACACATTTTTTCGTTTTTATACGATAACGGGGCAAAATTTACCTCGTGCATGCACATTCTCTTTACTTATCGATAAAATAAAGAAGAATTTCATTTATGACAATCATGATTTTCTAAATGTCATAATACAAGATATTGTAAATTCATTCGTAGCGCATTTAGAAACTGAAAGTTGGACTTCAAATAAAATTTCGAAAGAAATTGTGGGAGAAATTCAAGCTTTGGTAAAAAATTTTTTTGAAAAACTGCTTCCAATTTCTGGATCATACTCTCATGTATCCCCACTGGATTCACATCGTTCCAAGAAAATTATATTTACAGGATTGAAAAATAGTGGTAAAAATAGTTATCTTCTTACATTAAATCGAAAATTCAGCAAACTAGTAAATCAGGAAACCTATCAAGACGATAATCTACATATGGCTCATCTTCTGGGAACCACTGTTTTAAATTGGGAGTTTGACCAAAAGCCTATTCTTCCTGAACATATCATAGATCACTCAGAAATATATTTAGATGATGCAGATGTCATTTATTTCTTTATCGACGGTTCTAACACTGAGAATATAACAGAAAGTCAGGTTTTATTCACAAATATTATCACTCATTTGAACAATAAACTAATTTCAATTCCCATTAATATCATAGTTTCAAAAATTGATAAAGATATTCAACAATCTCCTTCGATTCAGAATAATATTGCTTTGATAAAAAAAAGCTTCACTGAATTATCCTCCTCTTATAGCAATCCTATTGATTTTTATGAAACTAGTATTTTCTCAATTGCTAGCTGTCTATCAGCATTTTCTTCAGGAATTTCCTACTTGGTCAATGTTGATGAGGTAATACAAAATACATTACAAACCTTTGCAAAGAAGTTAAGGCTTTCGGCTATAATGTTATTTAATGAGTTCGGATTAAAATTTTCGAGTTTTATTAATTTGGAAGAGAATTTAAATTCAATTTCTAAAATTCAATCAATTGAACTACATGGTTCAAAATTAATCAATATATTCGAAAAATCTAAAAATTCTATAATTCCACAGGGGGCATCTGTAATTAAGGCAAATATGGGTAAATCGGGCTTTTATATTCTTAAAAAAGTATTCACTCCATATAGTTTTTACATACTCGTTGTGAGTCCTATAATTCCAGAGGATACGATTGAAGAAAATTTAAACAAACTACGTAATGAGCTTATTCTGGGATTTGGGAAATAACTCAAATAATAGTTTACCATATTTAGAATATGGTCAAAAAATCTACTTCGAAAGAGTATGTTGTAGCATTGGGAGAGGTTATGCTCCGATTAAAATCACCAAATCGAGAACGCCTGTTTCAATCTCCGTTTCTAGAGGCTACCTTTGGAGGAGCTGAGGGTAATTTTTTAGCATCCCTATCCAATTATAATATACCAACACGCTTGATAACAGCATTCCCAAATAATCCTATTGGGGCAAGCGCGATTCAGATTTTAAAAGGATTGGGAGTGGATACATCTCAAATCATCTTTTCTGATGGCAGAATGGGTAGTTATTACCTCGAACAAGGAGCAGGACCTCGACCTTCCAATGTAATTTACGATCGGAATCATTCGAGCATTTCTCAAGCTTTAGTTCATCAATTTACATGGGATTCTGTATTCTCAAATGCTAAATGGTTTCATTTTACAGGAATTACACCAGCATTATCTCAATCCGCAGCTAATCTTTGCGAACATGCTGTCAAACTAGCAAAAAATCTTGGTCTAACTGTATCATGCGATTTGAATTATCGGAAAAAATTATGGCAATATGGTAAAACTCCCAAAGAAGTTATGGGAAAGTTGTTGCCGTTCATAGATGTAGTGATAGCAAATGAAGAAGACATTCAAAATACTTTAGAATTGGATAAATTTGATGAAACTGAAAAAATCGACAAGGAAAAATACAAACTTCTTGCAGAAAAACTGGTTAGTAATTTTCCAAATGTAAAAATAGTTGCAATAACTCTAAGAGAAAGTTTTTCTGCTGATTATAATAAATGGGCAGCAATCTGTTATGTGGCTGGACAAAAAGCAATTTTTATTTCAAAACAGTACGAATTAAAAAACATCGTAGACCGAGTGGGAGCTGGAGATTCCTTTGGAGCAGGATTAGTCTACGGTTTAGTTCAAAGCGAGGACTATCAATATGCAATTGATTTTGGAGTGGCAGCATCTGCATTGAAACATACTATACCTGGAGATTTTAATCGATTCTCGGTTTCAGAAGTAGAAAACTTAATGCAAGGAACAGGATCGGGGAGAGTTGTTAGATAAAATGTCTCAATCTGAAAAAATTGCTCTTGTGACAGGATCTTATCGTGGAATTGGTCATGCAATTGCAAAGGGGTTACATTCAATTGGGTACACTCTCGTAATTAATGGTGTTTCTAAATCGACCTTATCTGAATCCTTTTATAAAGAGTTTGGTGGTGAGAAAGATTCTATACATTATGTTCAAGCAGATGTTTCTAATGAAGAAGGACGAATGAAACTTATTAATAAAATCCAAACTATAGGTCGAATCGATCTTCTTGTTAATAATGCAGGAGTTGCACCTTTAGAACGTAATGATATATTGGAAGCTACAGAAGCGAGCTTTGATAGAGTTATTAATACCAATCTCAAGGGTCCTTATTTTTTAACTCAAAAAATAGCGAAATTTATGATCGAGCTGCAAAAAAAGAAAATTCCAGATTTTCATCCCATAATTGTTAATATCGGTTCAATATCTGCTTACACTTCATCGATAAATCGGGGAGATTACTGTATATCAAAAGCTGGCATTGAAATGATGACGAGATTATATGCAGACAAACTTTCTGAATATAATATACCTGTATTTGAAGTGAGACCGGGTATAATTCAGACTGACATGACAAAAACCGTTCAGAAAAAATACGATTCTCTCTTTTCACAAGGAATAACTCCGATCTCTAGATGGGGTACTCCTGAAGATGTTGCAAAATGTGTAACCGCAATCGCTTTGAATCATTTTCCTTATAGTACAGGTCAAATATTCAACATAGATGGTGGGTTCCACTTAAAACGGTTATAGGCTAGAAAAATGGTAAAATTTGATTTTGATTTTTATCAGATAAACACAATAGTAATTGGATCGGGTGCAGCTGGACTTAACGCAGCAATTCATTTTGTGGAAGAAGGAGGAGACCCTAATCAAATTACAATTGTTTCAGAAAAAATTGGTGGTGGAACATCATTTAACGCTGGTTCTGATAAGCAAACTTATTATAAATTATCTATAGGTGGAGATGCACATGATAGTATTCGAGAGATGGCCGAGTCCTATCGGAAAGGTGGCTCAATGCATGGAGATATTGCACTAGTGGAAGCAGCAAATTCTATTCGGGAATTTATGCATTTAGTATCATTAGGTGTCCCTTTTCCAACAAATAAATATGGTGAATACATTGGATATAAGACTGATAATGATCCTAAACAAAGAGCTACCTCAGTAGGGCCATTAACATCGAAAATAATGGGAGAGAAACTTCTGAAACGAGTTAAAGAATTAAACATCCCTATTCATGACAATGTATACATTTTCAAAATTTTTGAGTTTGGACCAAAGAAAGCTGTAATGGGATTATATAAATCAGATTTAGCGATTAAATTAGATTCAACCTCTGAATTTGAAAAAAGTTGTGTTATTTTTCTTGTAGATAATATTATTGCTGCTACTGGGGGTAGTAGTGCTATTTATCATCATTCTGTATATCCTTTGAGCCAATGGGGTAGTTTAGGATTACTAATTGAATACGGCTGTGAAGCTCAAAATCTTACAGAGTCACAATTTGGACTTGCATCAACTGACTTTCGGTGGAATGTGAGCGGTACATATCAACAGGTTATACCGACCTATCTTTCATATTCGGTTGAAGATGGTATTGATTCTGCTGAGGAATTTCTTATTCCGAAATTTCCAACTCAAGCATCCTTATTGAATGCTACTTTTCTAAAGGGTTATCAATGGCCTTTCAATGTGGAACGAATTCAAAATAATGGTTCCTCTCAAATTGATTTATCGGTATTTGAGGAAAATTCTGTCCAAAATCGAATTGTAGTATTAGATTATAGGAGAAATCCCTTTCATCTTTCTGTTTCCGAAATATTGGATAATCTTGATGAAGAATTTGCAGGTTATTTACAAAGATCCGGGATAGATAAAAAATCTGAATGCGAAACACCAGTAAATCGATTACGCAAAATGAATCCAAAAGCCTATGAGCTTTATCTCTCCCATAATATAGATTTAGAAAAGAGTCCTCTCAAAATTTCAGTATGTGCACAACATTGTAACGGGGGGATATCAGGGGATATTTGGTGGGAATCTACTAAACCGGGAGTATTTGTTATTGGTGAAGCGAATGGGAGTCATGGAGTGCACCGTCCTGGGGGTTCTGCTTTAAATTCAGGGCAAGTTGGGGGATTACGGGCTAGTTTGAAAATTATTCGCAAGTATTATGATTCTCAATTACGAAATCAATCCATCATCAACAAAAAACTCATTACCTCTACAATATCAGAATATGTCTCGGATATTTTTAAACTAACTGAGGTTTCTAAATCTAAACAAGATCCTTCACATATTTTGAATAAAATTAGAAACAGAATGGCAAAATACGGAACTATTATTCGTACATCCGATGGGTTAAGCAATGAAATTTCAGATGCATCCAATGAAATAATAAATTATTTTAATATTGTATCCATCCAATCTCCAACAATTTCTAATTTTCTACAAGCATTGAAGATTAGAGATGCTTTAATTACCCATTTAGCCTATTTACATTCCATTCAATTTTATTTGCATAACAAGGGGGGGACTAGAGGAAGTTATTTGGTAAAAAAAGGAGATGAAATATTGAATCGAAATAGCGAATTAGATAAATTCATAATAACAAGTCATTGGAAGAGCTCTTCATTTTCGACTCAATTTGAAGAAGTTCGTGAAGTACCTCAAGATGAGAATTGGTTTGAAACAGTCTGGAAATCCTATGAAAATGGTAAATGGATCTCTTAATCAATATTCAACAAAAGCTACATAGGAGAATTTCTCTTTTTTTCCATTACCTAACGTGGTTAAGATGATTAAGACCGATCCCAATATGTTGAAAGTATGTGTAATGGGCGAAGGAGGAGTGGGAAAAACTACTCTAGCTAATCGGATTATAACTGGAGTATTTAATCCTGCTACAAAGATGACAATAGGTATCGATTTTCATCTATTCCAAATGGAAATATTAGATCCTCGAAAGTACGATGAGAGTTTGCTCCCAATTTCTTTAGCAATCTGGGATTTCGGCGGAGAAGATCGTTTTCGGTTCATGCTTCCACGCTTTGTGAAAGGAGCTAACGGAGGTTTGTTATTGTATGACTTGACCCGTTATAGTACAACGAAATATCTTAAAGAATGGTTAGGAATATGGAGCGAAAATGCTGAACCAAATACCCCCCTGTTTCTTGTAGGAACGAAATATGACAAAATCAATCCAGCAGCTCAAGAAATGATCGATGCACAAATCTCAGAATTAAAAAAATCTCTCAACATCAAGAAGCACTATTTTATCAGTTCAAAAAGTGGACACATGATAGATAGTCTCATTCAAGATATTGCGATCGAGATGTGGTTAACAAAAAACAATATCGAAATTTCATTGACAGAATAAATTTATCTTCATTTTACACTAAAATTATATTAAAATCAATAAGTAGATGATTCCATGGGAAAGGAATTAAGTTTAGAAGAGAAGGAAATCACAAAAAGGCAAAAACTCATAAAAGGATGGGACCAACTAGCTTTAAAAAATAGTACAGTATTTATTGCAGGAGTTGGAGCCTTAGGCTGCGAAATTGCAAAGGATCTGGCTTTATGCGGTGTTGGAAAGATAATATTATGTGATTTAGATACGATTGAAACATCTAATTTATCCCGCCAGATGCTTTTTTATAAAGGAGATGAAGGGCGTCCAAAAGCAGAGGTTGCAGCGGAACGTATTAAACGTATGAACCCTTTCATGGAAATTGAATTTTATTTCAAACCTATACAAGAATTACCCATGGAATTGTACAAATCTTGTGATTTAATAATTGCTGCACTTGATAATTTTAAAGCTCGGATCGATCTTAACAAGATTTGTTTGAATCTGAAAAAACCCATGATCGATGGTGGTACCCTAGGAATGGAAGGACACGTCCAAGTCATCATTCCAGAGGGTACCATAGACAATTTCGGGAATTCCGTGGAATATGGCAATGAGGCTCAACTCATTCAAAATTTAACAGAAATGAAGATGTGGGAACTAGATGAGGAAACCCATCCGGGATATTTCACTGCGAAAAAACAAATCGAAGAATTAGAAGAAAAAATAGAACGTTTAACCAGTGTATTCATAGATCCTGT
>JAEOUK010000519.1 GCA_016839385.1 Promethearchaeota archaeon | reverse complement strand
GATTATTGTTTACCTGAGCATATAGATAAGATATTAGCTTATGGAGGTACACGTGTTGAAATTGGAATTCAGACCACTCGAGATGAGATTATTTCAAAATTAGACCGTGGACACACTATTAAAGATAGTGTTCAAGCGATTCGATATGCAAAAGATGCTGGATTAAAGATCAATGCTCATATGATGCCAAATCTTCCAGGGAGCACACCTAAGGAAGATTTCGAGGATTTCATGGAATTGTTCCAGAATCCTGATTTTCGCCCGGATATGTTGAAGATCTATCCTACACTCGTTGTTAAGGGGACAAAATTATACGAAATGTGGAAGACGGGGGAGTATCATTCTTATCCTCTAGATATTGCTGTGGATTTGATTGCACGCATTAAATCTAAGATTCCCAAATATGTGCGTATCCAAAGGATTCAAAGAGATATTCCAGCATTTTTAATTGAAGATGGAGTTAAAAAAAGTAACCTTCGTCAACTTGTCCATAACCGATTAAAAGAAATGGGAGCAAAATGCAATTGTATTCGATGCAGAGAACAAGGTTTTGTGAAAGATTCAAATTTGAACATCGAAAATTATAAGTTAGAGAGAATAGATTATACAGCATCAAATGGATTAGAGATATTCCTTTCATATGAGTATAAAAATACAGTATTAGGATATTTACGCTTAAGAAAACCTTCAGAATTTGCTCACAGACCAGAATTACAGAATAAAACGATGATAGTCAGAGAGATACGTGTGGTTGGAGAACTTGTTCCTCGTACAGATAAACCATTAAAAGATCAGGTCCAACATCGGGGATATGGTCAAAAACTTTTGGAACATGCAGAAACAATTGCTCGTGAAGAATTTGGAATGAAAAAACTCTCAATTATTAGTGGAATAGGTGTTAGAGAATACTTTTATAAACTGGGTTATCACCTAGATGGATTTTATGTATCCAAGCTCCTCTGAGAGAAGTTAGTTCATAGTTTAAATTAAATTCCGTTTTTATTATCATATTGATTTTTTATGGCAACTACGAACGATTATGACTATAAGAAACTTGGCTTAATGGTTGGAATAGAAATACATCAGCAATTAGATACTAAAACTAAGTTGTTTTGTGGGTGTGAGAATAAGCTCAGAGGTCAAGATGACCCTGACTATATCCTTACACGAAATTTTCGACCAGTATTAGGTGAAGAGGGCAAGTTTGATCCCGCAATGTTAGTGGAATTTAAAAAACAGAATCAAGTCATTTACGAAGGATTCTATGATTGCACATGCACCTATGATATAGATGAAACCCCTCCATTTTTCTGTAGCCAAAATGCAATGGATATTGCGTTAGAAATTGGTTTATTGTTAAAATTAAACTTAGTAGATGAGTTTCACGTTTGTAGGAAAAACTACGTTGATGGAAGTGTTCCTGCAGGCTTCCAGCGCACTGGAATCATTGGAATTAATGGTAAAGTTCCTATTTCTCCAAAAAAGGACATCGGAATTAATTTATTATGCCTTGAGGAGGATTCTTGTAGAAAATCGGGAGAAGGAAAAAACATTATCAAATTTCGTTTGGATCGCTTAGGTATACCTTTAGTTGAAGTAACAACCGCTCCAGATATTAATGATCCTGAAGAAGCAAGATTGGCAGCTTTACGCATAGGAATGCTTCTCAGAAACACAGGGAAAGTAAAGAAATTACTGGGAGCAATTCGTCAAGATCTTAATGTCAGTATCAAGGGAGGAGAGCGCATTGAAATTAAGGGTGTTCAGAAATTGGATTGGATTCCTATTCTCATCAAGAGTGAAGTAACTCGGCAGTTAGCCTTAATTGATATACGAGATAAAATGAAAAAGCTTGAATTATCTCCATCTGATTTTCAAGAGGAAGTAATTGAAACATCCAAGATTTTTGAAAAAACCCAATGTAAGTTTATCCAGCAGGGTTTGAAAAATAAATTAGCAGTATGGGGTATGCGAGTAAAAAAAATGCACGGTTTATGGGGAATTGAAATTCAAGAAGGTAGAAGATTTGGAACCGAAGTAGCAAATAAGATGGGAGCAATTACGGGCTTAAAAGGATTAATTCATAGTGATGAAGACCTTAAAAAATACCAATTTTCTGAAGCAGAAATCTCAAAAGTGCGTAAATCGTTAAGTTGTAGTGATGAAGATTTATTTGTTTTAGTGCTTGGAAAACCATCGCGTTTGGAACAAGCATTCGATATAATTAAGGACCGACTTGTTAAAGCGCTAGATGGTGTTCCTGAAGAAACGCGAAAAGCTTTAGAAAATGGTAATACCGAATTTTTACGGGAACTTCATGGAGCTAAACGACTCTATCCTGATACAGATTCTCGTGAGATACCAATATCTCCCATTAAATTATCTGAAATCAAATCTTCGCTCCCAAGATATCCTTGGGATGTAATGAACGAATTTACGAAAAAGTATAAAATACCAAAAGAATCACTGGATCAGCTGACGCTTGACGGCAATCTCAAGCTTTTGGAAGATATACTAGCAATATATTCAGGGAAACCGACAATTGTGGTCAGTACATTATTAGAAACTATAACAACGATAAGAAGAGAAGGAATACTTGTTGAAAATCTGACTGATTCCCATTTTATTCGTGTTTTTGAGTTATTAGAACAAAAGAAAATTGCGAAAGAAGCTATTGAGGGTATTTTATCTAAAATTGCGGAAAATCCCAGCTCAAAAATTGAAGATATTATAGAAGAAATGGATATAATTACAATTAATAAAGAAGAATTAGAGGAAATCGTCCAGAGAATTGTTCAAAAGTTTACTAAAATGATACAAGAAAGAGAAATGGAAGCGATGGGACCTATTATGGGAGCAGTAATGGCTGAAGTTAGGGGAAAAATAGATGGAAAAGTTGTTTCTCAAGTTGTGAGAGCAGAAATATCAAAAGTGCTTAAGAAGGAGGGAAAATAAATGGGGTCGAAACAACCCGAAGGTTATAAGCCGAAATCTTCTAAATTCTTCAAATCACATGAAGTTGAAGCTTGGGATAAAGTAGAAATTAAAAAAGGAGAATCAATTTTTCAAGGAATAATTCTTCCTCGTAATCAGTTTGCAGAAGATGGTTATGTTGAGATTAAACTTAGTAATGGATATAATATTGGTTTAAAAGTAGAGGAATTAGATGAAATTCGTGTCATTGAAAAAAATCCTCCTATGAGCGTGGAATTTGAGGGAATTAAAATTCCGAAAGATAAATCCAAACCCAATGTCGCCTTACTGGGAACAGGTGGAACAATAGCGAGTCGTTTGGATTACGTTACAGGTGGTGTAATACCTGCTTTTAAACCTCATGAATTATATGCAGCAGTTCCCGAACTTGCGGATATTTGTAATCTTAAGACAAAAATTGTGTTTAAAATTTTCTCTGAGGATATGAAACCAACAAATTGGTTGAGATTGGCTAAAGAAGTTACGAAACTCAGTAATTCAGGGGAGGTAGATGGGATTGTTGTAACTCACGGTACTGATACATTAGGATATTCAACCGCGGCGGTTTCATTTTTAGTGAAAAATCTGAAAATTCCAATAGTTTTTGTGGGTAGTCAGCGTTCCTCAGACCGTCCTTCATCAGATGCAGCATTAAATCTTATTCACGCAACTAATTTAGCGGCGAAAGGAGATTTAGCGGAAGTTGTGTTGTGTATGTTAGGAAGTTCTTCACATACTTATGGGTTTATTCATAGAGGGACTCGGGTTAGAAAGATGCATTCATCTGTAAGGCATGCATTTCGAACGATCGGTGATTTACCATTAGGAAAGATTGAGCAAGATAAAATCACTTGGTTCAAGAATGATGTTTTTAGAAAATCTGCTGTTAATCCAAAGCTTGAAACAACATGTTCTAAGAGAATCGAATCTAAATGCGCATTGTTATACATTCATCCTGGAATGTCCACAGAAATTATTGATTTTTACATTGATAAAGGATACAGGGGAATTGTTCTTGCGGGAACAGGATTAGGACATGCTCCAAAACATACATTTAAGTCAATTAAAAGAGCAATTTCAGAGGAAATTAGCGTAGTAATGGCACTTCAAACTCTATGGGGATTCACTGGAATGAATGTGTATTCAAATGGTCGTGAACTCTTAGATTTGGGGGTAATCCCTGGCGATATGATTCCAGAAACAGCTTTTGCAAAGTTATGCTGGGTATTAGGGGAATATAATGATAATGAATTGATTCAACAAGTAATGCGGACTAATATAGCTGGTGAAATCTTGCCATACGAGGATTTCCGAGGATATCAAATACTTCAAGGATTAACAGAAAAAGAATATTAATATCACTTCACTTCCATAATCCTCTATATTCGTGAAGTTGTTATGCTAGATCCCAACACTATTTCATTTGAAAAACTTGGATTCAAAGCTGGACTTGAGGTCCATCACCAAATAAAATCGAAGAGAAAACTTTTTTGTAACTGCAAGCCAGATCTTAAAAAAAGCCCTCCTGATTATTTATTAGAGCGAAGGTTCCGTCCTGTTTTAGGAGAAATGGGAGATTTTGATGAAGGAATGTTGGTTGAGTTTGAAAAGGGTTATCGAGTGATTTACCACGCTTATTCGGACATAACGTGCTTATATGAACAAGATGAACAACCACCATTTTGGCCGGATTTGGAAGCAATTTATACAGGTTATGAATTAGCTCACTGGCTTAATTGTAACGCATTAGTAGACGTTGGAATAGTAGCTAGAAAGCAGTATCTCGATGGAAGTATAACTACTGGCTTCCAACGCACATTAATCGTTGCTAGAGATGGATGGGTGGAAGTAAATGGAAAAAAGGTGAAAATTACAAACTTAACTGTAGAAGAGGATGCCGCACGTAAGCTGAAAACGGAAAATTACGGAAGAACAGTATATTATAATCTTGATCGTTTGGGAATACCTCTTGTTGAAGTAATTACAGATCATAACGACTGCACAAATTCTAAGGATTTAAAGAAATTAGCAGAGGTTATTGGATTAACCCTTCGAATTAGCGGAATTGGAAGAACAGGCATCGGTTCAGCAAGGCAGGATGTGAACATTAGTATTACAGGAGGGGATCGGG
>JAEOUK010000518.1 GCA_016839385.1 Promethearchaeota archaeon | reverse complement strand
TCTGTATCAAATCGTGTACGCCGTCCAATAGGTAGAGCTAATTCCCGAGCGGTCGAAATTCAGCGATTAATTGGGCGTTCTATACGAGGAGCTTTTGAATTGGAGGATTTGGGGGAATGTACAATCCGTGTAGACTGTGATGTGTTAGATGGGGATGGCGGAACTCGTTGTGCCTCCATTACAGGTGGTTTTATTGCTGCTTTTGATGCTTTTACATTAGCTCAAGAAAAAGGATTCATTCATAAATTCCCTGATTACAAATTGACTGCAGCAATATCTGTAGGGATCGTAAAAGGTCAAATTCTCTTAGATTTAAATTATGAAGAGGATTCAAAAGCAGATGTTGATGGAAATTTCGTGATCGATGAGAATGGAAACTACATAGAATTACAATGTTCAGCTGAACGAGTTAATTTCGATAAATCTCAATTCAATGAACTCTTAAAGCTAGCTGAAAAAGGAACTAAAGAGCTGATTGAATACGAAAAAGAAATTTTAGAATTGTAATTTTAACCAGAATAAAAAATATGAATTACTTCTTTCTTTAGTTCATCAATATATGCTTTCAATTTAGGATAGCCATTTTGCATTAATACTCTTGATACTAGAGTTACTGCACTTACTTTTTCTAGTGGATAAGGAAATAAGTTCAATTCTGAATATTCTTCTTGAATATGAGAAATATCTTTTTTATTCAAAGATTTTGATACAATGTCAAATTCAGGGTTATTGCTCAAAAATAACCGAAAATTTTCTGTATCCTTTAATATCGCGATAATGTCTTCATTTTTCATATTTATCTACCGTTTCTTCAATTCCGACAGGGTCTCCTCAGCAATTCGCACTGCATCTTCTGCTCTTCTTTTTTGCTTTTGCAACTCTTCTCTTAAAGTTTTCAATTTATTGAACATTTCTAAGTTCTCTTTTTTCATCGCTTCCAATTGACGAGTTTTATCCTCAATTATTTCCATCAAATGATCTCTCTCTTGAACTAACGAATTCGAAAGAGATTCGTATTCGGCTAGTGTTAAAATCTTGGAGATACGGGTTTCATGAGCTTTTGTAAGTTTTTCTGGTTCTGTATTCTCTCGTAATTTTTGAATTAAGGGAGATACTGAAAATATTGAATAGTCAGGTACTAATTCGGTTAAATTAAATCCTGCTCCTCCGTGAATTGTGTATCTTTCTCTAATTTTTAATTGTAGTGGAGTTAATGGTGCAATTTCTCCGGAGATAATTGCTTCTCCTTGATTAAGCATCTGGACAGCTTCTTCATCTTCTTTTAGTGATAGTCCTTCAGCAGATTTGCACGTAATACTAATATCATTGATATCGGTTAATTTATGAATTATCCAAGTTCCTGCTTGTGATCTAACAGACACGTCAAGTGCTTGAGGTCGTTGTGTTATTATTGCGAGATTCATTCCAAATTTCCTGCCTTCCATACTAATTAATCGCACTATATCATTCACAGAATCTTTTTGCTTACCACAAAATTCATGTGCTTCATCGATAAATAAATAAAACGGAGGAATTTTGGATTTACTACTTGCATCATATAAAGAGTGGAGTATGCGTAGTGAGACTTTTTTTTGGTTTTCGATACTCAATCCTCGTAAATTGATAATTACACATTGCCCTGGAGAAACTATTTCGTGGGATTCTGCTATATATAAATAATCCAAATCCAAATCAGTGGTCGGATTGAACGATTTATCCGCAAATTCAACAATGTGGTTAGCGAATGCTAGTGCGGGATCTTCAATTTGAAAAAAATCATCTTCTTCGGAAAAATGTTGTTCTTTCAAAATCTTCAAACTGGAATACTCCGCATGTCTATCAATAATTACTATCGGAATATGTTTTTTGATTAATTCTTCAATAATTACACCCACTGTATAGGATTTTCCAGATCCTGATTTTCCAGTGATAAACATTCTCCCGAAATTTCCTAAGTTAAAATGTGCATGGATACTTGTTCCGATTAAATTACCTAAATATAGAGATTGTTGAGGTTCTGAATTAAGCAATAAAACATCTTGCACTACATTTGGATCAGCTAAAAATATTGGTTTTGATTCAAACGGAGTCTGGGGGATTTTTCCTAATACTCCTAATTGACCATACAATTGACCATTACTTCTCCATAATTTTTGAACTGTGAGGAGAAAAGTAGAATTTTCGTGTTCGATCGATAAATAATCGCTTCTGCGTAATTTTGTATCCCATTCGGGATTAACACGAATCTTAAATCCCATACATGTTGTGATCCCATCAATTTCTGCGACTGGATTTTTATCACTCATTGTTCTACAACATTACGTACAAAGAATACGTACTTAAAGCTTCGTGAATCCAATTAAATGCTATTTAGATTTTTTTCTTGCTTTGGATTTGAGTTTCACAGAATACACATTGTGGATTAGATAAGTCGAAGAACAATCACGGCATGTGATTTCGGTGTCCTTAAACACAAAATCTCCCTCTTTGTAGTCCTGTACACGTTCAGAACCACAATTATCACATTTTAAAATGGATATTGTATGGCGTAATTCGTTTTTCTTTTGAGGAATTGGAACCATAACACTAGAACCCATGCACAATAGAACGATTCCAAGAAGCATATAGGTGCTATTTTGTGTTCTTCTAAAATATTCGATTAATAAAACCCCACCGACGAGTAAAATTAAGCCTAATACTCCTTTTATTATGGATTTCCAGGAAATTTTTCGTTTAAGAAGCTTTTCTACATCTTCCTCGTCTTGATCAATCATTACAGTTAAGCTAAAAGATCGTTGTTCTTAAAATATTCTGTTTCGTAATAAAACCGATTTAGAACGTTTTTCCTAAAAAGACAAACTTTTTTTTTCCATCGTTTTTATCTAATGCGTAGAATATCTATTCTCACATAAAATTCCACTTAAACTGATCATTATGATTCTGCAAGAAAGTTCTCCATGGGCCATCATTTTAAACGTCTTATGGATCGTGTTCATTTTTATTTCAATGTTTTATGGTACTCAGTTACAGGCGTTTCGGTCATCTAGAACAATAACAGCTGCTCTAGAAGAATTAAAAAAATGGGATTCAGAGACACGCGCTGTAACTTTGCGCAAACTGAAACAATTTGGAGATAAGAATCTGACTATCAAGGATCTTGAACGAAAGCTTGATATGTTTCTTAATTATGTTTCAATCACTCCCACAAGCTTGGATCCAGCAGGTATTGTTCCAAAAATCGAACATATAATGGATGTAAGAGAAGAGCGTTGGATAGAAGAGGTAAAATCCATAGCAGTTAATGCAGATTCAACGCAATTACATAATCTGGAGAATCTATTAGAAGCTGCCATGGCTGTAAATCAAGTTTATAGAATTCTAAGACATTATTTACTACTCGGTAAAAAAATGAAATCATATATAGTCCTATTGCAGGTAGAAATGCAATTGTCGATTATTAAATCAATGGCGAAAGCATATGTTTCAGCTGCAAGTGCTTTTGCTGAAGGTTCTCCCATAGGAGATAGTTTAGGACCTATGGTTGCAGCAAGTTTTGTACGAGATGTTACCAATGATGATATTATTCCCCATCATGATATTGCATATGAAACTATCTCTCAAGAAATTGATTTTGAACAGAGAAAAGTATTTGCTATTCGAGCTAAAGGTCCAGGGGGAACTGTGGGAAAACCGGGTGAAGCTATTAAAAAAATCATTGAAAGTAATCCTGATTTTGTAAAAATGATAATCATGATTGATGCAGGATTGAAAATGGAAGGTGATCAGACAGGTTCGGTTGCAATTGGTGTTGGTGCGGCAATTGGAGGGATCGGAGTTGAGAAATATAAAATCGAAGCCTCCTCCACAGAAAAAAAAATACCAATTGATGCTATCATCTGTCGTCAGTCTTTACTGGATGCAATCACTACTATGAAAAATCCTATAGCAAAATCAGTTCCAAAAATCGTAGATATCATCAAAGATATGATCCGAAGACGTTCTAATCCTGGAGATGCCGTAATAGTAGCAGGAATCGGAAACACAATTGGTATTGGAATATAAAAAGTTAAAATAAAGTTTTCAATTTATCTATCTTTTCATTTACTTTCAAAAAGATGCGCTCAACATCCAAATCAAAGCGATTTTTCAAAATTCCATCCAAAGCGTTGTAGTCAAAGTTAATTTTTCTTCCGCTTTCTTTATGGAGTCGTCTTTCTAACTCTTTGCGATTATCAATAACCTTGCTTTCAACATCATTTTTTAACAATACACTTAATTCAATGATATTTACAATTGTATTATGGAGTATCTGGATAATTTCTTCATCACTTTGTTTATCAAAATTTACCATTTTCAATAGTGATTCCTCAAGAGCAAATCTATCTAACCGAAATCTCTCTTTAAAGTGTTCTGCTTGCTTAATGATTACAGTCAAATCTGCATTGAAAAGGAATGCATTTTTGTGTTTTGAGCTATATACAGTTTTCCTAACTGTGCGATTATAATCTCTCATAGTACAAATGACTATTTCGGGACAATATACACCAAATAATTTTTGGAGGAACAGTTGAAAATTGTCATGTAAATACTCTTGTTCCGTTATACAATAAATTTCTTCATTATAGAACGCACTTCTAAGCGTTTTATAAAAAATTTCATCCCCGAAAATGGTTTTGATAATCTGAATGATCCCCCGATCCCCAACTTGAATTTTCTCCTGAACGGGTTCCTCAACTGGAGTAAATGTAAGTTCATAATCGGAGGTTTCATATCCTCTTACTATCCCATTATTGTCTACAAAAATTTGGAAAGAATGTTCACATATAGTATCTACTGGACAAAAAACTGAAGTTAATCCTTTTCCAGTTCCAGAAATTGCCATAGTTGGAATGAGTATGTAATCATCCGTATTGCAAACTGGACAAACAACATGGATTTTCTTTTTTTCGTCTGACGTAAGTTCCCTCTGCATGATTCATCAAAGTCATTTTTTATACTGATTAATCAAATGTTTTTGTATTTTATTCTTTCCATATAGAAATAAGGGGAGAAAATTACTTTCGGGAAAGTAGATTATGTGCATCGGATTCAATTTTTCCCGAAGGAGTAATTTTTCTTACTGTAATTTTCTTTGCATCTTGAATTGACTGGGCTCCCCCATATACTAGTCCATTTTTCAGACCTTCGCATAGCTGCTCTATTACTCCAGATACTGAACCTACAAATGGGACATAGTCTGAAACTCCTTCTGCAAGTTTTTTCACATTTGCATATCTATCAAAAGCAAAAGAACCCATTGCTCGCGCTTCCTTTGATCCCATTCCTCTATAGACTTTTACTTTACGCCCCCCAATTGTGTCTAAAAACCCAGGAGATTCTGTGCAACCCGCAAAAAAGTGTCCTGACATCACTGCATCTGCACCTACTGCAAATGCTTTTGTTAAATCACCTGAATTTTTCATTCCGCCATCAGCAACTAGACCCATTTTTGGACTATACATTTGGATTGCATCTGCAACTTCTGCAGTAGCAAATAGTGTTGGTGCTCCAATTCCGGTTTGCGTTGTTGTAATACATATACTTCCTGATCCCATTCCTACTTTTAATCCAATTAGTTTATCATCTGGAAATTCAAGTTTGGTTAGGATGTTTTCTGCAGCTTCAAAAGTTCCAATGTTGCCTAAAACAATTGGAGTTTGAGTGTTTTCCATAATTTCCTTAACTCCATTCAGATCATCTCTTTTAAATACATCTGCGACATCTGTAAAGAAAATATCAACTAATTCATCTATTTTTTTGAATAGCTCTACATCTAATGGATCTCGAGGTAGACTTGGAGAAATTCCTAATCCACATAAAAGGCGTCCATCTTTATCCTTGGATGCATTTGGAAATTCTGGTCGTAAATCTTTTCTTGTGATTAATCCAACTAATTCATTATCTTTATTTACTAGTGGAAGTTTTTCCTTTCGAATTTCGTATAATTTTTGTTCAGCTTCTTTTTGAGATATAGATTCATTTGCACAAACGGGATTTCTTGTCATTATGTCTTCGACACGATAGTGCTTTTTTTGGTCATAAGGTAAATCGCGAGCTGTTAAAATTCCTATTACTTTATCTTTATCATCTAATACGACAAGACCACTAACTCCAGACTGTTCCATTTTTTGTTTTACTTGCACATCTGTATCTTTTAGAT
>JAEOUK010000517.1 GCA_016839385.1 Promethearchaeota archaeon | reverse complement strand
CATCGTACCGCACCCCACGCAACTAGAGTCGACATGTCTTGAGGTACCTCCACAGCAGTGCATCATGCCGTATAGAATTTCATTACAATCGAACCAACAGCCATAAATTTTCCGTCTTTTGTTTCATAAATGGAATAATATGGATGATTTCCTCCGTGAAGAATATTATCTTCTTGCTTATTTTGTGTAAATTCAAAAGCTGCTGCCATTGGATTCATTGCCAGCACACAATCTGCCATTGAGATGTCCACGTATTCCCCTTTTTTTTTGGGATCATCATTCCTTTTCTTTAACGCCGCTAAAATTCCTATCACCGAAAAAAGTGCTCCTCCAATATCTGCTGGTTGAACACAAGGGATTATAGGATGATTACTTAAATTTCTTTGAATATTTAAGCTCAAAAGCCCACTCAGCGCTAAATAATTAACATCATGTCCTGCTTCCTTAGATTTCGGACCTGTTTGTCCGTACCCGGTGATCGAACAGTAAATTAGAGAAGGATTAACTTTTGATACGGAATCATAATCTATTCCCAGTTTGGTAGTTACTCCTGGTCTAAATCCCTCCACAATGATATCTGCTTGTTCTACAAGTTTATACACAACTTCAAGCACTCCTTTTTCTACTTTCTTCAAATTTAGAGAAATTGATTTCTTATTGCGATTTAAGATCGCATTGAAAGCACTTACGGACGTACCTTCATAAAATGGAGGAGGATTTCCCCAGATAAAAGTAGGGTCTTCAATTCGAATGACTTCAGCACCTAAATCTGCCAGAATCATAGTGCAATAAGGTCCTGGTAACATTCTAGAAAAATCGAGAACTCGTACACCTTGTAATGGAAGAGACATATTCAAATATGCATTTAGAAGTTAAAAAAAATTAGGAATAAATATCTGATTTATTAATTCGAGATCCTATTAAGCAGTATGAAATCACCCCCTATCTCAGATGAAAATTTTTCGTTGAAAATGAAAAAACAAAAAAAAATTGCTATAATAATTATCGCAGTGGGTATTCTTCTTTGGTTAGCCCAAGAAAGTGTGTTTTTTGTGTATGATACTTGGGTATCAAATAATAATATAATGATTTTTTACATCATATTGGTATACTCTGATTGGATAGGTGTTCTCCCAGTCCTATTTTTCCTAATTTCACAATTGCTAAAAAAAGATTCAGGAGTTCTCAACTTTCTTGCTCAAATTGGATTATATTGTCACATTTTGGCGATATTGATTGCACACTTCTTTTTAGGTGTGCAATTTCTCACGATAACAATTTTATCAACTGTATCTCTCATTTTTCTACTGGTTTATCATATTATCCATAAAATTAAAAAACGTAATCACAAGGGATATCTACTACAAATTCAAGCAATTGTTTTACTTATATTGGCCGTATTTGACCTTATTGTAGGTCACGCTGGAAGATATGTAGTACCAAGCATTAATTATAGATTGGGATTAACCTTTCTGCCCGTAGTACTGGAATTTATACTAATTTTAGCAATTATCATATACCAATCAGTTAAATCAGGATTGGTAGAAAAACACCAGAAAATTGTTACCATTGTCTTAAGTTCTATAGGTTTAGTTGGCTTGATAGCAAGTTATACATCATGGGATGTGACATATCCCTTAAAACTCGCAGGAGATGGAGTTATTGTAATAGGAGTGCTCTATTATTTATTAATATCACTATTATCTCTCAAAAATTTCTATCAAATGAGAAAACAGAATATTTCGTAAAAATAAAATAAAAAATAAATTATTAACTTTGTTCGTCTCCTTCGCGGAGAACTCTTCGCAATACTTTTCCAACAAGAGATTTTGGAAGTTCTTTTACAATAGTAATTTCTCTCGGATATTTGTACCAACTGAGATTTTCCTTGCACCAAGAAATTATATCGTTCTCCGTAACTTTACCTACGTACTCAGGCTTTAAAGCGACAGCTGCTTTTATGTTCTCTCCGATTTCTGGATCATCACTTTTCAATCCGTAAACTCCTACTTCTAAAATTGGTTCGTATTGATACATTAGGTCTTCAACTTCTCTTGGAAACACAGAATGGCCCTTGTACTTGATCATGTCTCTTTTTCTATCCAGAATTCGGAGATATCCCTCCCCATCGATCATACCTATATCTGCGGTGTAATACCAGACGATACCGTCTTCATCGGTACGGAGAGCATGTTTTGTTTCAGCTTCCTTGTTTAGATAACCTTTCATTATTTGAACCCCAGAGCCACAGATTTCTCCCACATATTTCTCTTGCTCTTCTGGTTCCAAAGCTTCAAATTCTTCTATCGTTCCTTTCCATTGCGGCAGAATTTTTTTTCCAGTTTCACTTTCAACGATTTTTATATAGGAATCAGCTACAGGAAAACCTACAGTGTTCTTAACTGAGCGATGGAAGGGTGAAGCGGTAAGCATTGGAGCGGCTTCAGACATTCCATATCCCTCGATTATCAAAGCCCCTGTGAGTGCCTCAAATTCTTTTTTAACCTCCCATGGAAGCGGTGCAGCAGCTGAAAGGCAAGCTACAAAATTTTCCATTTTTCCCTTGTAGTGTTTTGATTTCGGATCTTGGTTTACTTTGTTCCACAACGTAGGGACTCCTGGTGCAAATGTTGCACCCAGTTCTGATGCTGCCTTCAGAATTCCTGAGATAGGATCGGGAGGAGTGGCGAATAGGATGAGCTTGTAACCCAAATATACTCCAACTGACATACAGATTGTTAGGGCAAACGCATGGGAAAGTGGCAAGACAACAATCATTCCACCCTTTCCCCGTTGTTTTTCTACTTCTGGGAGTTGGGTTCCTATCCAACTATGTGCTTGTTGACAATTTGCTATCAAATTCAAATGCGAAAGCATTACACCTTTAGGAGTGCCTGTTGTTCCACCAGTATAAATCAAACACGCTGTATCTTTTATTGGATCTACTTTTCGATCTGGTAACGAAATCGGTGTACCAATAGTGAAAATATCTTGGAATTTTCGGTATCTTATTCCATTCACTTTTCCTTCAGGCCACACTTTCATTCTAGGGATCTTACCTAATAAATTTCCAAGAGTTCGTTTTATGGGAGAAACATAGTTTCCAACCCCGCATAAGATTATAGTGTCTAATGATGTAAATTTATTTAGATCTTTCCCATGGAGGTTCTCCTCGTATAAGAAATCGAGGATAATCAGAATTTTTGCACTGGAATCGTTGCACTGATAGACGATTTCCGCATACTTATTTAAAGGTATAATTGGATTGGCAATCCCACCAGCTCGGAGAATTCCATAGAATGCAATAGGGAACTGGGGGATATTTGGTGTCATAAGTGCAACTACTGTTCCCTTTTTTACTCCAAGAACACGTAGGCCTGTCGCAAATTTATCAACTTGTTCGTCCAAATCCTTATATGTCATTTCCCATCCTGAAAAATGAATAGCAATAGAATCTGGGAATTCTTTCGCCGTTGAACGTAAGGTTTCATCAAGTGGGATTTTTTTGTAATCAAGATTTCGAGGTGTCTCTTTTGGCCAATATTCAAGCCATGGTTCGGGTGTTTTAGGAATTTTTGTCCATTTCATATTACTCACTAAATTAATTCCGATCATGGACTAAATAAATGTATAGGCAAGACAGCAGAATTAGAGTTTTTCGAAGTGATCTAAAAAATTTTTTACTTGAGATTTCGTCGTTGAATTAACCTGGATCATGACCAAACCTGCCGGGACATTATCTTCGAGATCCGTTACGGAGGGTTGACCATAAACAACAAAAGTATTTTCTTGAGAAAAAAGAATCGTAGGAAGAACTAACAGGTCCTCTTCTCCCTTCACCATCAGAATCGTCTTGGTATCTGAAATAAGTTGTTGCTTGATGGTTTTAATTGCATTTGAAGAGACACATCCTGCTGGATTATTGACTGCTATTTGCTTGAATTCCAGTATATCAATATTTAATTCGAATGTCCCTTGTTTCGTTTTTTCATCCACAATACACATCATAAGAAATCTTGATAAATGTTGATCTATCAAGAAAGCTTGCGAAACTACATCTCCCACACAAATTACTGAGGGATTCAAAATAGAATTTTCTCGAAACCATTTCTTTACTTTAGCAATATTTTGATCTATCGGTCCCTCAAACAAAATACCGATTGGTTTCGCAAGTAATTTTCGAGCAAAAGGAGTAACTTTATACGAAGTATTTGGGTTCATTCGAACACAATATATTTTTGTTAAGATAAAAAAGTAAGGTTATCGTACCCTCAGTGCGTACTTTCCGGCAACAGTAATTGACATTTTCTTAGCCAGTTCGGAATTCTCCGGATCCAATATAATGCAAATTCCATCATATTTTTCGCTAAGAGTATGGGTTT
>JAEOUK010000516.1 GCA_016839385.1 Promethearchaeota archaeon | reverse complement strand
GAGTTTTATGTTTTCTTTTTTTGCAATCTCCTCTAATTTATTAAGAACAATGGTTTTCGGGAGAAGTACAAAGCGAAAAAGCGCGCATCTTGATAATATTGGATCAATCAACCGATTTTCATAGTTACACATAAAAATAAATCTTACATTAGGGGGTGTTTTCTCAATTATACGTCGTAAAGCATGTTGAGGATCCTTTGGAATATTATCAGCTTCATCCAGAATTATAAATTTTATCACATTTTGAGTTAAAATGATGTTTTTCGAGGCAGAAAATGATTTTATTTCATTTCGAACTGTATCCATTCTTACGTTATCACTTGCATTCATTTCCAAGATCAAGTCCGATGAAAATGTATCTCCTAAAATGTCGTTTATAAATGCAAATGCGCAGGATGTTTTTCCCGTGCCAGCAGGTCCTGAAAATATCATATGGGGAATACTATTTTTCTCTTTAGAAAAGTTCTGCAGTGCGGATACAATCCACCCTTGTCCCTCGATATCACTAAGTGATTTTGGTCGATACTTCTCAACCCATGGTAAAGATTCTGTTGATTCTCTAATTCGGACAAACACTAAAATTCAATCCATTTACTCATCCAATTTTAATTCCATGACTGTGTAGGTTGCTCGGAATTTAAATTCATCAAATTCAAATTCATTGTTAATTTTATCATGGAGAGCAGATTCTTGAGGTAAGTTTACTTTCACTAATCGTATATTGGATTTCTTTAAAGAATCTAAAGCAATTGCTAATAATTGTTTACCAAGCGATTTACCGCGATACTCTTCATCCACATGAATTTGTTTGATATACGCCTCAGATGTGCCGAACGGATCTACTCTTAATTCACTAAATATCATTCCAGCTAATTTTCCGGATTTTTTATCTACTGCAACGTAGGTTCCTCTTCTTTGGAGCGGATCTAAAATTCTTCGCATTATCCCCCAATCAAATCGTTTTTCGTCAAAAGGCTCATTTTTTTCTTTTTCTTTAATTAAATTTCGAGTCAATCTCTCGATTTCGGGTTTATCGGATAAAAGTACCATTCTGAGTTCAAATTCATCATCCATTTCATTTTTCACAGTCTATATTCTGGATTGCTTATTTATTAAAATTACTTAAGACTGCACTACAATCTAAACATTTTAATTAAGTATTTGATCTCCGTTACCCCCAAAAGAAGAATTTCGAATTCTAACGCAATATCAGATAAAATTTATAATATGAATAGGGAAAAAACCTTTAATTTTTTACATATTATATCCAAAAGGATTACTCGTACTAATTCAGAATTCTAGAGTATCCTAAAAACCTTAAGTTAAGATGATCTAGTTAATTCTATTCGAAAACTAGAATATTATCCATTAAGATCATAAATTTATCTATCACTAACTCCATCCCATGCCTTAATTTCGGGATCCTCGTAGTCACATTCGGGATTGGGACATTTTGCATCTACTTCCCAATGTTCTAAAGCAGGGTGGACTCGTGTCATTAATGAACCGCATTTTGGGCACACTAAATATTTTGCACCGCATCCTTCACACATGTTTAAAGTGCCTTTTTCTACAAATCGAAAAGTTCTTTTCATCCATTCATCAGTTACATGTCGAAAATTTGTTTTTCCACAGACTTTACATTCTTTTTGTAATCCCATAGGTATGATCCTCTTCTATGTTTTAATACTGTAAAAAGCTAAAAATGGTAGTATGTATATTCCCTCGTTGCATATACACATGATAGGTATTCTTTACTTCATTCTCCTTTATGTATTATTAATTATACACTAGTTAAATCTTGATATAATTGTGGAATCAGATTTTTGTATTCATCGTTTTCAATGTTGCTAAGAATATTTGCTGCAATTTTATTAAGAATTTCACGATAATTATTGATTCGTTCATCACGGCGTAATAAAAGAGCTACTATATAGTTTTCCACCTCAATATGTTTCTCTCCTAAGCCTGAGAAAAAAGATACAACTTTATTATTTTTCAAAGTTAAGGATGAAAATCCGGGCTCTAATGAAGAAGATACACCACGATGTGAACCGTAGATTTGTGTTAGTAGATTATTCGTTATTTTTAGGGATTCAGGATAACTTGATATTAATATAGGTCCTATTTCGTTATCCCATTGCAGTACCATGATTCCGAGCGGCATTCTTTGTCACCTTTACAATTTTTCTAGAAATTCTTCACCATTACTATTGAACTATACTACTAGATACTCACACTATCCTAACAATCTATCCTTGATCTAACATGTTGTATGGAAAACTGCTACTATGTTCTTATTTTTTGTATACATTTGATTGAATTGGGTTAGTAACCTTGGAGTTAGATCCTCTATAACCGTTATTTTCGATTTTGATAAGATCTCTCGTGCTTCTGGTTGAAATGGAAGGATTCCAGATTGTCCCTTTCCAATAAAGATCATTTCTGGATTAAAAGAAAGAAGGAATTCCACTTCACTTTTCCCTAAAGATCGATGACCATCAATTCTCGGGCTATTTTTTTTGTTTCTCTTCTCAATTATATTGTTTGGAAGAACATAAATATCGTATGGGTATATTTTTCCATTTACCGTAATAGATCCAAATTTAGTTCCTTCAATAATCATTACATACAACAAAGGGAGATAGAAAAATAAAAATTCTATTATATTAGATGGATTTTTTTGGTCTCTTCGTCTATCATCATAATGTTAGCTTTCACAAATTCATCTACATGTTTCTTACAAGTAACTAGTGGAATTCCTACTGCTTTTGATAAATTTTCAACTGTCATATTTCCAATATCCAATACAATAAAGAATATTTTGAAAATTGGCTCTCGTTCCATAAATTTTCGTAATACATCAAAATTCTTTAAAATTGGTTCAGCTTTTTTCTTGAATTCTTCTACTGAAGATTGATTAAACATCAGATTTTCGTAGTTTTGCGTTGCTTCATCCAGTTCTTTTTGAGCTTTATCAAATTTACGAATGAGACTTTCATATTTATTTTTTAATTCATCATATGCTAAGGATTTCCTTCGTGCGTCTGCAAGTTCCTCGCGAGTATGCAAATCTTTCTCTAATAATTGAGTTTCAAGGTCTTTAATTTTATTAAAAGCGTCATCACGTTCTGCAAAAATTTGTTGTTTTAACTCTGTTTCAAGTTTTCCTTTTTCTTCAATTAATAATAAATCCCTTTGACGAACTTCGTCTTGTAATCTTCCTTCCACTTTCTTTTCTTGCTCAATAACTTTTTCAAGTTCACCAATTTGAATTTTTAATGCTTGAATTTCATTGTCTTTCAATTGCAATTCTGAACGTTTTGTAGTCAATTCAGCACGTAGATCCCCCATGGATGTAAAAGATTCTTCAAATTTCTTATTAATGATTTCTTGTGTTTTCTCACTTCCAATTAGATCTTGTTCTAATTCAGCGATTCTTCCATAGGTCATCTCCAAAGCATGATCTTTCTCTTTTATATCAGCACGAAGTTTAGATATCATTCTTTTTAATTCTTCGATGTCTGCAGGGACATCAAACATCCGATCAATTTTTTCTTTCTGGTCTTTAATAATCGATTGTAATTCCTCAATCATTTGATTTTGCTTTTGAATGTGCTCTCGCAACCTATCAATCTGGTTCTTCTTAACGGCTGCTTCTTTTTCACTGGCAGAGATATTTGCTAAAACCTTCTCTAAATCTTTATCACCCATAATAAACGCACTCCGTTTCCATAGTACTATGCAAAAATGATATGCTTTTAGATTAACTAAGATGGATCAACCCATGATTCCCTAAATGATCTTTGGTAAATATGCCTAAAGCGTAAAAAAAGAAAGTAACTACAATTTTTGCTCGAAATCCGCGATCTTTTCTTTAATAGTTTTTTCCAAATTAAGGAGTTTATTTTGTTTGTCGTCAAACTCTTCATTTGTAATAGTTCCCATAATATTTTGCATATCTAAATCAATAAGATGTTTGGAGATATCTGTCAATCTCAATTTCAAATCCAAAATCTCGCGTTCAATATCCTCTTTTTTAAGTTCGGGGGATGTTTGAACCGATTGTGGTTCAGATTTTTGAATTTCTGACTTAGAACTGAGGTGAGAGCTGGGAGGATGTAGTTTTGGAATAGATTGCGTAGTTATTGTTGGTTCTTGAGAATCACTAATGGAACTTGGTGGAGATACGGTTGGCAGCTTTTGAATTTGTGGTTTTTTTATTGGAGCTTTTGATTTATTAGATGGAGCATTCAACCCCTTAGCCATCATACTTAATTGATCAAGATTCGATGGAGTTTTTGTTTCTGGTTCTGGTGAAGCTATGACTTTTTGTTCTTTTTGGGACTGAATTGGTGATGAAGGTGGTGGTTGAATTATCGGAGCTGAAGTTGGTGGAGTTTTTATAGGTTCTGGTTTATCTTCAGTATCAAATTTTGCATCTTCTTGGGGTACGCTTTTTGAATCTTCTTGCTTTTCTTCGGAAGATGCTTCTTGACTAACACTTTTCAAGATATTTTGAATTTTCATTGCTTTTTCTTGAAATTCTTGAGAAACAACATCATCTCCTAAGGTTAAACATAAATCAGAGACTTCCATTAAAATTCGAACAGCTTGTGCAAAATCACCATCTTCTAAAGCTTTTTCAGCTGCAATTACCTTTTTGTCTCTTTCAATTAAAGGTTTTAAGAGTGGAGAAACCTCAGCGGACATTTCGAGAATATCAGCAATAATTGTAATCATTTTATCTCGATTTGTTGGATCAGTTGCAACCATTGAATATGTCTTTACTTTCAATATACGCTCAAGATCTGCTAATGGTAACGCATCTGGTAGATCTTGCTTATTTCCAATGACCGCTTGATGGGCATTTGGTGCTTCTTTTTTAATTAATTCGATAAAGTATTTACTTTTCTCTATGTTTTCAAGCGTAGAATCTGTAATAATAAGGACAGCGTCACTTCCATGAACAAAATTGTTCCAAAGGAATGAGAATTGTTCTTGACCCGCAAAATCCCAAAGGTGAAAATGCAGATTGCCGATTTTGATTGTTGCTATATCCCCTGTAATAGTGGGAATGTGTTTTGTGGGGATCTCCTCTGCCCTAATTAATCTTGTGATAGTAGTCTTTCCCACACCACTGAAACCTACTAAGCTTATCTTCGGTCTGAGATTTTTATGAATAGTCTCTACAGTGGGATCAAATATGGAAAACGTTTTCGGATCGATGCTATGTCCTAATACTCCTGAAAACATTGACATGAACTCTTTTTTACATCGTTTGATTTCTTTTTCAATACTCTCAAATTTATCTGAGAGGTCTGAAATAAACAAGAACAGTAATTTTTGATCAGAAACGGGTAAGTAAGTTATTCTGTATTTGTAAAAATCATGATATTTTACATCTTCAACATCGTACTTGAATGCTTCCTTCATGAGATTGCGAAGAATACCATTGAATGATTCCTCATCCAAACTTTTTCCATAATTTTGATCGTAGATTTTTTCTCCATCTATGAAAATTTTAACAGCACGTAACACAATGAGTCACTATCAGGGTAAGTTTAACTTTTTGATCCATATGACGTCGTTAGAACTGGACAGCACCACTTAATCGTATGAAAAAAGATAGTCCTCATGATCGTAAATACATTTTGAGGATTAATTTCCAAAATCCCGGATTTTTTTTTTTTACAATTTGTCAATATGTTTTATTATATCTGTAAAAATTGCATATTTTCCTTCATTTCGATTAGTTTCCTCTTCGATATTACTTTCGATCTTCTCCAATTCTTCTGAAATATTGAATTCTTTGAAATCATGAATTTCTACACGTGAAGAATTTTGATCTAACATAGATATAAATCGATTTATGCTGGGAAGAAATTCCGAAAGGTTCACATGATCTGGGATTTTAGTCATTATAAATAATTGCTCTGCATAAGTGAATACAAAATTTGTTCCGGATATAGTTAAGACTAAAGAGTTAATCTCTTCTGAATGAAGTTCTAAGGCAACTCGAGATCGAGCATTGATAAAATCTAACAGTGTTGTTGATAGAACAGAATCTTTTTTAAACTCCTTAATGCTTGAACTTAAGATAAAACCGTATTTATCGATGATTGCAACTTCAGTGTTTAGAGTTTCTTTTAACTGTTTTCCAATCTCAACGAAATTTATGCTCATTTCCCTATTGAGGATTAGGATAAATTCTCCTTATAATTTTGCTATCTTTAGATAGAAAATAATAATTCTGGGATCACTCCTACCTTTACTACAATATCACCGCATGTAATAAAGGATCCTTGAATAAAATCCATGGTTTCGGTTAATTTAATGGCATTAATGACATTGCACTCCTTTCCATCTCGTGTTATTACATTTGCTATTCTTGTTGCTACTGCATCCGCTATCCCTGCTTTTTCTGCAAAAATTGTTACAGTATCCGCTTTTCCCAAGCTCTTGGCATGTCCAAACATTCCTGAACTTGTTCCAATTCCCAAAGCTTTACTTTTTCCCTTGTAAAGAAATCCAATCTTATTTTTAACTTCGGTCGTGTGGGAATATAATCCGATAAAAATATCATCAATTGAATTAATAGCTATCTCTCCACCATTTTCTACTACAGCTATCTTGGCTCCGCTGTTTATCATCTGTTCAGTCATAAGATCTGCTAATACACCCGCGATCGCTGCCATAGGTCCTACATTAGCTAATTTTGCTGCATTTTGCATTCGAAGAATTACTTCTGATGTGTCTTTACTTGTGTAGGGGGAGAATGATGTGCCAAATTCAGGATTCTCCTTAATTACATCTTTAATTTTCTCTCTTTCCCTCATCAAACAGTTTAGAGCAACATCTATGTATCTTATTGAATCAGATATGATGGTAACATCTGATTCCTCAATAATTACATGTTTTTTTATATGAGCTAATAAGGGCATGTTAGGGTCCTAAATGTTATTATGTATCTAGAGGCAAACCAAGTACATATGAAATTTATTTCAGAAAATCTTTTCTCTTTCAA
Organism: Promethearchaeota archaeon; assembly: GCA_016839385.1. The sequence continues at coordinate 4,099 of JAEOUK010000516.1, read as the reverse complement.
TTCTAGACGCTCTCCTCTATATGCAAAACATGGAGTAGTAGGAGCTAGTCAACCTTTAGCTGCCGAAGCAGGGTTGTCAATCTTGAAAAAAGGAGGTAATGCTGCAGATGCTGCTGTTGCCACTGCAGCTGTCTTAAATGTAGTAGAACCAATGAGTACTGGGATTGGAGGGGATTGCTTTTGTTTGTTCTATAATCATTCGACGAAGAATGTGCAAGGAATAAATGGTTCCGGCCGAGCTCCAAAAAAATTATCTCTGGAAATTTTAAGGAATGAAGGAATTAAAGGAAATACAATTCCTAGTTCTAATGTCCATGCAATAACTGTTCCGGGTGCAGTAGCAGGGTGGATAGATACATTAACTGAGTTTGGAACCTTTTCAATTGGAGAAGTACTTGAACCTGCTATAAAAATTGCCGAAGAAGGATTTCCTGTGAGTCCATTAATATCAATTATGTGGAAACTCAGTCAATCAAAATTAAAGAATTCCCGATATGGTTCGGAACTACTTATTGATAATAAAGCCCCAAAACAAGGTCAAATTTTTACGAATTCGTATCTCGCAAGTGTATTGAAAGAAATAACCAGCAAGGGTAAATCAGGATTTTATAAAGGATGGGTAGCAAATGAGATAACTAAAGTAATCTTTGAGGAAGGAGGAAAATTAACTCATGAAGATCTTCAAGCTCATAAGTCTGAATTAGTAAGTCCTATATATACTGAATATAGAGGAATAAAGATTTTTGAAATACCACCTAATGGGCAAGGAATTACAGCGCTTCTTGCTCTAAACCTTCTAGAAGGTTTTAATATGTCTAATATTAAACCAACTAGCTATAAATATTATCATATATTGATTGAGTGTCTACGACTTGCTTTTGCCGATTCACGGTACTTTGTTGCTGATCTTGATCACTATAATGTCCCAGTGAATGAATTATTATCGAAATCATATGCTGAGTCACGTCGTTCTTTAATTGATTTAAAAAATTCAAAAATTAATCAACAACATGGTTCCCCGCAAAATCATTCAGACACTGTTTATCTTGCTACCGCAGATTCTGAAGGAAATGCATGCAGTTTTATTAATTCCAATTATGAAAGTTTTGGAACTGGTATTGTTCCTGAAGGAACCGGATTTGTGTTGCAGAACCGGGGGAGTTGCTTTTCCCTATTACCAGATCATCCTAATGTGATTGCTCCAAATAAACGCCCATATCACACCATAATTCCTGGAATGGCAGTAACTAAAGAAACAAATGAATTATTTGCATGTTTTGGTATTATGGGCGGTTATAATCAACCACAAGCACATGTTCAAGCATTAACGAAATTAATTGATTATCATTATAATCCTCAAGAAGCACTAGATTCTTTACGATTTAGTATACTTGGAGGTACTTCATCAGGAACCGTTGCAATGGAGGAAGGCGTTGATTTGAATACCGTGGAAAAATTAAGAAAAATGGGGCACTCCATCAATATTATTGAAGGTATCGGTCGAAGTCTATTTGGAAATGGTCAAATTATCATGAGAGATCCAAATAACAAGGTATATGTCGCTGGTTCCGATCCCCGTTGTGATGGATGTGTAATAGGGTTCTAATCATTAGAAACATCTATATTTAACTAGATATAATCGAAGATATGGCTTTATTAGATCAATTATCTGTAATTACCGATGAACTAACTCAAGATTTCCGACAAGCCTTAAATATCGCCTCCTCTGTTGGTTGCAAGACAGTGGAAGTGAGAAAAGTTTGGAACAAGAACATTGCGTTATTCACGGATGATGAACTTAACCGGATGAAAAACTATCTTGATAAGAAAAATATGAAAGTTAGTGTGATTTCTTCCCCATTATTTAAATGCGTTTTACCCAGCTCAAAGTTTGCTACGAATAAAACTGCTTCTTTTTCACGGAATCCAAATTATAATATGAGCTATTTTGATAGAATCGTTGAAATTGCTGACTTCTTTGAAACCCCTTATATTAGAATTTTCAATTTCCTAAAACCAATTTTTGGTATTAAATATGAAGAGAAATATCTTGAAATGCTTGCGCTTATGAAGCCTTATATCGAAAAAGCGGAAAAATTGAAAAAGATTCTTGTTTTAGAGAACGAAAGTGTTGCTTTTGCAGACACAATCGCAAATACAGCCCGATTTCTTGTTGATATGGATTCACCTTCATTGAAACTAAATTTAGATCCAGGAAATTTCTTTTCAGTAAAACAGCCAACGACACCTGAAGCTTATGCCTTGTTCTACAAAAAAGGATGGGTACAACACATGCATATTAAGGATGCTCGAACCAGAATTTTAAAACTTCATAGTTTGTTTGATGTTGTAGGAACTGGGAAAATCGATTACAAGAAACTTATACAGCAATCTGTTGATTTTGGTTATACAGGTTATTATTCTTTAGAAACTCATGCATCATCTAATTTAGCTCAAAAATCTGTCGCAAGTTTACGATATCTAAAAGAATTAATTGAGAAATTGGATACCTCTTCTGATTAAAATCCCTTTTTTGTACTAATTTTTTTTAATCCCAACATCACACAATTAGCTGATGATTTCAATGGAGGATCTTACACCAGCACAAAAGCAATGGTTACATAGTTGGAACATGAAGGATATTGATACTCATCACTTTCTCAGAGCTCTAACTCATCCCTCCTACCATGCAATAGATCCTTCAGCACAAGACTACGAAAGATATGAATTCCTTGGTGATGCAGTGATTGAACTTATTACTACTGAACTTATTTTTTCCTCAGAAGACTCTCTAACTGAGGGAGAAATGACTCGGGGTCGCATTAAACTTGTGAAAAACAATTATTTATCACAAATTTTTGATTTAATCCAATTATCAGAAGTGATCCGAACTGCAACACCTTATATTCCAACAATGAAGGATAAAGCTAACTTTGTCGAAGCCCTATTTGGTGCATTTTTCATATCAAGAGGGTATGAAGTGTGTAAACAATTTTGGGAAAAAATTAACAAAGATTTAGATATCCCTTTTGAAACTTCTATGTTGTCTGAAGAAAAAATTCATCCAAAAATTCGTGATCGCAAGAAGGATCTCGAAAATTTGTATAGTAATTTGGAATTAACCCCAAAAGATCCAATCACCACTTTACAAGAATTATGTTTAAAAAATAAAACGCGACTACCAAGATATACCTTGGTACGTAGAAGGGGTCCTGATCATCTTCCCGTCTATATTTATGAGGTTACAGCTACTCCTGTTCCTAATATAATTAACCAATCTTTTTCCGCTGTGGGAATGGGTGCATCAAAACAAAAAGCTAAATATATAGCTGCTTCAAAATTCTGTGAACTAATTTTTCTTCCTTATGTTCCAGAATAATTATTGAGCTTGCTCTGCAGCGTCTATAACATCTTTTAAATCTTTTATCAGATAAGGCTTAGGAATTCTACCGATGAATCCATATTGTTCATAATTACTAAGTACTGGATCTGAAGAATATCCACTGGAAACTATAACTTTAACATTTTCATCGAGTTTTTTCAAGGCTTCCATAGTTTCTACTCCTCCCATTCCGTCTATGATGTTTAGGTCCAATATTATCAAATCATAGGGTTTTTTGTTCGTTTTACTATGTTTGAATTTCTCCAAAACCTCTTGACCATTAACAGCTTGATCTGATTGGTATCCAAGTTTTGAAAGGAGTTTTATAATAATGCTAAGGATTACAGGATCATCATCCATAACTAAGATCCGTTGGAATTTCCTTGGTTTTTCTTTTAAGATTTGCTCCTCTTGTTCTTGCTCTAACTCCTTGCTTGCAGGTAGGAAAATGTGAAATGTGCTTCCTTGTCCAGGCGAAGATTCCACATCGATTGTTCCACCATGATTTCTGGCAATACTATAAGCAACAGGCAGTCCTAAACCCAATTTTTCTTCCTTTGTTGTAAAAAACGGATTGAAAATCTTCGGCAATATATCTGGTAGAATTCCTGGTCCATCATCAGAAATAGAAATCTTCACATAATTTCCCGATTTTAGATTATATTTGTTTTTATGCCTAAAGGAAATGTTTTTTAGTTTTAATGTAATTTTGCCTTT
>JAEOUK010000096.1 GCA_016839385.1 Promethearchaeota archaeon | reverse complement strand
TTGTCATAAGTAATTGAAATCCTGCGTTTATGAAATCGGGTGAGCTATGTTCCGTTCGAAATTCTATATAATCCAAACAAACAAAATTATTAATGAAAGAAGGGGCAGAAATTAATTAAACTTCTTCTTCAAAAAAAGATTTCGATTCAGTGTGGGTATTCGTGAAGAAATTAAACCGTGGGGTCCACGTTCCTCAGTTGATAAAGGTTGAATCTGAATCTCATTATTTAATACTAGATAATTTTATTCTGAAGTTAAATCTTTACTAACATCCCATAATCTTTTTTGAATGCTTGTATTGTAAGAATATTTTGATGATTTTACTTGCTTGCATTTGATCCAATATTTTCCGGTAATATTTTCTACTTCTGGGGAGGATGCTAAAAATATAGAAGTTTTAGCTCCTTCTTCAGCACTAATTGTAAACCGTCTAAAAAGTTTCAAAAATTTTCTCGTTCTTTCAGAGAATTCTCGTCCAAAATTTGTTCGTGCAGCTCCAGGATGAACTACATTAACAGTCACGCCCGAATCTTCTAATCTTCTAGCTAATTCATAAGTAAACAAAATATTGGCCAATTTCGAGTTGTTATATGCTTTGAATCTTCCATATTTTTGTTCTAACATCAAATTGTTGAAATCTAATTTTCCACGTTTATGAGATCCAGATGATATGTTTATAATACGTGCTGGAGCACTTGATTGAAGCATTTCTAACAATAGATTTGTTAGTAGAAAATGCCCGAGATGATTTGTAGCAAATGTTGTCTCATGACCCAATTTATTTGTGTCTCTCTTTTTTTTCATTATACCTGCGTTATTGACGAGAACATGTAATTTATCATGCGTTGACTTATAATTTTGGGCAAAGGATCTTATTGAATCATGATCTTGTAAATCAGCAATCATTAATTCAATGAATTGGTTTCCAGTACTATCTTTTATCTCCTTTAAAGCATTCTTTCCCTTCTTTTCATTGCGACATAACATTACTATTGACGCCCCCATCTTTGCAAGACCAAAGGCGGTTGCTTTTCCAATTCCAGAGTTTGCCCCAGTAATTATACAAGTTCTATTAGATAAGTCAGTATTCATTATACTTGTATGAAAGTATGGATATCATTTTTAATTATCGATTTCCTCTATATTTAATTCGAAAAAAAATCGAGCGTATTTAACCAATAAATAGAACCAAACCCACAATCTAGAAGCCTCTTATTGGACATCTTCGTTTATTTATGCGAATTCTTGAAATAATTCCTTAATTATGCCAATGGATAATTCTTTTTTTGCATAAGGTAGACGATTCGCGATTGTTTTGTTTCGTTTAGCGAAATTGAGAGGTTGTGTTCCGATTTTTTAGGGAACCCATGCAAAAAGAATCATCGGATTCGCGAGAATGAGGACGATTACGAATATTATAATGAAAACATATATGATGAATTTTATAACTTTATCGTAATATTTTAAGTTTTCATAATATTTCCTTTTTTTCATCAAAATGTTTTCCGTTTTCCCTTTTTCAATTCGATGTTCTCTATTGTAATTAATCTCACGTTCAGTAGAACAGGTCAATTTCTCACCGGGAGAAGTAGGGAATGAGCTAGCGTGTGGCACTCGAAAGGGTAACCAAAGGTTCGGGCTTCGATTGAATCGGGTTTGTGTGAGTGATGACGATATGCGAAGGTTTTGAGATTGAAGAGTGAGATGGGAGTGTGTTCCAGATTCTATTTTCTTAAAATTTTTTTCATTTTAAGCAATTATAGGTTGAGTTGTGAATAGATATAAATAGGAAGGAATTAAAATTATGTTATCTCAATATTCACAAATTTGTGAAAGAATAAAATTATTTTGAAAGATTGTGATTGTATGGACGAAAAGCTCAATGGGCTATATAAGTTTATCCAAAGTCAAAAATTTGAGATATTACCGAATAAAACTGCATTGGTCGTAGTCGATATGCAGAAGTATCAAGTAGAGAAGGATTATGTGGCGTTTAAATCATTGAATAAGCTTTTTCCAGGAATTTTAAATTATTTTGTGCGGGAAGTAGAAGAAAAAGTCACCCCAAATCTAAGAAAATTGATTGATTTTTGTCACGAAGTTGGTATCCCGGTGATTTACACGAAGTTTTCAAGTTTTATGCCTGATGGTGGTGATTTTTCTAAAAATCTTAAATTTACTAACAAACTCGCGTATGATCTAATGGGAGAGGTCGCGTTTCCTTATATTTTTCACCCCAGTTCTGATATAATTGACGAATTAAAGCCTGAGGAACAAGATTTCGTACTCCAAAAAAACACGAGCGGAACTTTCATTTCAACCAGGCTTGATAGCTTCTTGAGAAACATGGAAGTAGAAACGGTGTTAGTATCGGGGGTAGTGACAAATTTTTGCGTACACTCAACTGCTCGAGAAGCTGCTGACTATGGATTTTATGTCGTTATAGTAGAGGACTGCTGCGCAGCATGGAGCCTAGATATCCATCAAGCTACTCTAAACTCATTTGGATTACTGTATGGCCATATTTTACCCTATGATAAGATAATAAAAAAAATCTCTCGAACAATGAAAGGAGTTAAAACCGAAGCAGTCGTGCATTAAGAAATTAGGTTCAAGCTAAGAGTGGTAAAGGCTTGCAGAATGCGGCAGAGGATACGCGTTTGTTTCGAGATCGAAGTTGAGAAGTTGTGTTCCAGAATTTTCTTCTTTTTCAATAACCAATATTTTTTTAGTTAATCGAATTAATTTAAAATTATGAAAATTCTAGTTATTTATTTCACGATGTCGGGGAGAACGAAAAAAACTGCTGAAGCGATCGCGAGTGCTCTAAACAGCCATGAGGTGAGCTATTTACCAATAGAATTGACTGGTAAATTTATTGAAAAGATAAAAAAATTAGATAAGTTCGAGAATAACGATTATTCAGATATAGAGTCCCAAATTAGCACTATTAATGCAAAAAACTATGGTTTGATTATAATCGGTATGCCTACCTATGGAAATTTCCCTCCCAAGGTTTATAATGAAATATTAAGGAGGTTGAACAATTTAAACGGGAAAATGGTGGTATTATTCAATACCGCTCGATTTTCTGGTGGAAAATGTCTTGGATATATGAAAGAAAAGATTGAAGAAGCTGGTGGTCAAGTAATCGAGCAATTTAAATTTAGGAAATTATTCTGGATTGGAAGCAAAAATGCAATTAAATTTGGTAAAAAAATCAATGAAAATTTTAACTCGTGAATGAATCTGATTATTGTAACTCTCGTGCTTGAGAATTTTTTTACTCTGATACTCCCGTGAAATATAAAAGTAACATAATTTTTTTTCGTTCTTTTCTTTTTTTTGTT
>JAEOUK010000515.1 GCA_016839385.1 Promethearchaeota archaeon | reverse complement strand
GAGTATTTTTACGAAATTCTTCTTATGAAGAACATCGTGGATGAAAAAACACATTAATAAAAAGTATAGAAAAAAGGGATTTCAAGTCACCCTGAGCACATATTCTCTCCTGGATTCCCGTATAATGAATAAAGCGTTGTAAAATCTGATCGAGCTGAAGTAGTCATAAAATTAAATGGGCAGATATTTTCACCGTTTTTCTCCAATCCGAAATGCAAATGGGTGACATTTATAAATGCCAATAAAGTTCCTAAGGTCTCTCCCTTAGATATTTTTTGTCCAACTCTAACATTCAACGCATCCTTCTGCATTTCAGCTGCAGATTCATTTGTTCCCCAATTCTCGAAAGCTACATCAAATCGATATTTCCAATTATAAGAACATAAAACATTAGTTTGCCAACATCCATTAACATCATTATAATGAGTTCCAATGCCATTTATACGCAAATCGCACCACGCTATGATCTCTACGCTCGTGTTCACATCAAAATCAATACCGTTATGAAAAGATGAATCGAGTTTTACGCCCCATCCATTAATGTGATAAACATATTGAAGATCCTCTTGCGCAACTGGCAATAGAATTTCTAGCTCTTCCGAAGTCCAATGTGCTGGAGCCAAGAAATATAACGCGATACTCCCAAATCCTATAATTATGCTAAAAATAGTTATTCCAGCGATCAACATGATTTTTTGCTTACGATTCATAATATTATTTATTGATTTGGTTATAAAACTCTTATCCATAAGAGTATCATATCAAAATATGCATAAAGTAGAAGCATTCGACCCAAATACAAGAAAAACTACTCATATCCTATCCTTCATTATCGCTAGCATTGCTAAAGTTTTCATGTCTACTTTTAAACAAGAAAACAATAGTTACAACAACACTTATTCCCAAAATAATTCCATCAATAAATCCAGATAAAAAATCAGCAATCATATTTCCATTCCATAAGATTCTACTAATTATTGATATTGTTACACACAGTGCTAACAGTGAAAACACTCCTAATACTTTAGAATGATATATATTTTTTTGGTTGAATAACATTTTTTTCTCCTTATGATTATATGCTTTGTGCAATTCTAATTTTCCGAGTTGTCTTGTTTTTCCAATATTTTATCAACCCGTTTAATAAATGTGGGAGCGGATTTCCGAATTATCCAAATCCAAATGAATCCAGCAATTGCAATTCCTATCCCTAACACTAACATGAATATCATGATCAGATTAACCGTAGGATCATCCTCCATCGCAATCATAATACTCGATGTTGTTATTAGTATCACGGATATTATTACCAAGAGCCAGAATTTAAATTTGAAACGTGTTACATACATGAGATGAAGAAATGATGGTTGGGTTTTTTTTTGTGACTCGTAAGCTCGTTTTATAAATTCTTGATCTGTAGAATTAAGTTCTTGATTAAATTGTTCCAATGTTTCTAATGATTTTTTACCCAGTATAGTTAAGATATATTCTCCATCTTGATTTTTCTCTATTAATCCTTCCAATAACCGCAAGTGATAGTTCAATTTACCTGTGGAAATGTCAAAATGAGTTAATAATTGTGAATAACTGTGAGGAGTTTTCGAAATTAATCGTAAAATTTCTCTACGAATTTCGTGATGTAATGCATTAAGTAACACTTCTTCAGAACTGATCGACATTTTTTTTGCTCCAATTCTTGAAAGGAAAATGCGATTTATAGGTGTTTTTGAAAAATAAATTTGTTATGGATGAAAAAAAAAGTTAAATGATTGAAAGATAATAAAATTAGAGATAGATGGAAGAAATGGATGAAATAAGTCAAATAAATCAATACACACGTATTGCCTACAATCGCGTTGCAGATAAATATCATGCGTTATTTCAAAATGAGGTGGATGAGAAGCCCTACGATCGAAAAATAATCAAGAAATTTCTTAAACCAATTCCGGTTAATGGAAGAGTTTTAGACGCAGGCTGTGGACCATCAGGTCATATAACCGCTTTTGTCAAAAATTTGAACTATAATGTTACAGGAATTGACATTTCTGATAAGTGTATCGAAATAGCATCTAATCAACATCCAGATATTCCTTTTTTAAGAATGGATATGATGAAATTAGAGTATCCGAATTTGCATTTTGACGGGATAATATCATATTATTCAATTATTGATACCCCAAAATCAGAAATATCTAAGGTTTTCCGAGAATTCCACCGTATTCTAAAG
>JAEOUK010000514.1 GCA_016839385.1 Promethearchaeota archaeon | reverse complement strand
CATAAATGTCTCCCAAGACAGCATTACCGTTGAAAACACTGATCAATATTATTACATGGTCAAATTTTTCAAGGATAAATATTATGCATTCGTACGGATTCTACGAAAATTGAAACCTGATATGACTCATGTGTTAGTATTCACAAATACGAAGAAGACGGCAATGTGGTTGAAAAATCGATTGGAGAGAGAAAGAAATCTACCTTTCAAGATGGAAATGTTGTCAGGAGATTTATCTCAAGCAAAACGAGAGGTAGTGACAAAAAAGTTTAAGCGCCATGAAATTGATTTTCTAATCGCTACCGATGTCGCAGCACGAGGATTAGACATTCCTAATGTATCACACGTCATTAATTATGATGTACCGGAGTATACAGAAGTATATGTTCATCGAATTGGACGTACAAGTCGTATGGGAAAGGAAGGAACAGCTATAACAATGGTACTAATGGATCAATACCGTTTAATCTCCCAAATTGAGGGATTTATTGGAAAAGATATCAAAAAAGAGGAAGTACCACCACGAGAGGTCAAAAAATCCTCTCGAGATTCAAGAAGGAACACGCAAAAAAGACAACCAGCGAGAAAAATATTACCTTTCTAAGCTATATCCATCTATTTTTTATTTACTCATAGATATTAACCATATCATAATTTGGTGTTTTGAATGAGTTCCAACCAAGTGAGATTATCTCCTTTATTTAATGTTATTTTGATTCGCTATGGAGAAATTGCACTAAAATCTCAACAAGTCCGGAAGAGATTACTACGGAGTTTAATGAGAAATATAAAGTTTCAATGTAAACGTGATCATGTCAAATTTAGTCGATTATGGCGAGATCATGGATTTGTGTATCTTCATCCAGAAAATGGATACATGGAAAGTGCGATCTCCTCTTTACAAACAGTATTGGGAGTGCACTCAATTAGTCCGGCAATATTTGCTCAAGGAGGATTTGAAGAAATTCAAGAAACAGCTCTAAAATTAGCAGATGAATTTCTTACTCAGAACAATTCTTTTGGAGTACGTGTTCGCCGCATTGGACAACATTCATTTTCTAGCAATGAAATAGCAAAAACTGTGGGATCCCAAATAATGAAAGAATTTGGGGATTCTCGAAATTTATCTGTGAATCTTAGTCAACCAGATAAATGGATTCACATAAATGTAAGAGATAACAACATTTTTGTTTATAGTGAAAGTATTGAAACTCCTTGGGGTGGAAACCCTATTGAAACATTTTCTGGTGGTAGTGTTTTACTCAGTCGTGGCTTAATTTCAGAATTTGTCTCTGCAATGTTACTTATGAAAAGAGGTGTTTACATTTTACCACTAGTATATGCTTATGATGCAGTGAAAACAGAGAAGATTCATACAGTATTTACTCAGTTTAAACAATATCTCCCCGTTCGCTCATTTTATTATTTTAGGATTGAAATGAAAGAGGTTCAAACTCGAATCCAAGAGTTGACCATTCGATACCAATATCCTCCTCTGGAATATTTCTTAACACGAAAATTTCAGATTCTTTTAGGAACATGGGTGGTGAAAAATCACGAAAAATTGTTTGAATTACTCGAATCTAAAGAACGAATAGATTGGAGTTCAAATATTGCTTCCTATCTCAGCTCTAAACAGCAAAAAAGCCAGCGATCTGGACTAAGAAGAAAATTAATTGAATATCTCTCAGTGGTCGAGGGAAATTATCCATTCGTTTATTACCCCTCAAATTTTCCCGTACTGAAAGATATAGAGAGTTCCAGCATCCCGATTTTTCGAGCTGCGGTATCTTTTACACAAAGTGAAATCAACGAGAAGTTCAAGAAAATTTCTGCATCTAATGAGAAGCTCTTTGATTTCTTTTCTGATTATCCTGAACTTGACAATAATACTGAAGCTAATCGAAAACTACTTCCTTTTCCCTTAAAATCGATAATTAATGTACCAGAAAAAATTGTTACTAATTTTGATGAGATATGGTTTAGCCTATGCCAAGAGATAGAATTAATTCTTAAGGATCATGGTTTATATGGAGAACCTACTTTAAGATCTATAGAAAGTTTAGAACTAATTCAAATTTAGGCGAATTTTATGAGGGATGGTACTAAAATTAAGGCAATTCTTATTGATATTGCTGGAACACTTGTATATAGAAACAGACCTATACCTGGAGCTTTACAAATCATCCCATATTTACGAAAGTTGGGCTTAAAGATCTTATTTATTACTAATACTGATAGTAGAACTCCCTCCACCATTTATCAAGAACTCGTCGGAATGGGATTTGATATACTTAAAGATGAGATCTTTACCCCAATAATCGCTTTGAAGGAATTTTTAGAACATCATAAAGATAAAAAAATGTATTTTCTCTTATCTAAGGAGACAAAAAAGGAGTTTCAAGGATATCAAGAACCAATTGGAGCAGAAATACCCCATTGCGTTATAATTGGAGATTTTAGGGATGATTGGAGATTAGAACGGTTAGATAGAGCATTTCACTATATAGTGAAAGGCGCAGAATTGTTAGGTACTCAAGGAAATCGTTATTTTATCGATAATGATGGCAAAGAATTACTAGATACAGGTAGTTTTGTCGAAACTCTCGCATATGCTGCCCAAGTAAAACCAAGAATTTTCGGAAAACCAAATACAAAATTCTTCGATATGGCTTTGAAAAAATTAGGTACCCAAGCATCAGAGACGCTCATCATTGGGGATGATATTTATGCAGATATTAAGGGTGGACATGAAGCAGGATTAAGGACAGTAATGGTTCGAACAGGGAAAGGTCAAAATTTCGCTGGATCAATTTCAATGGATGCAGACACTATACTTGATAGTATTGCAGATTTACCCTTGGTTTTAGGAAAATATTAATCTTAAGGGTCTATTTGGGTGAATATTTGTAAAAGGATCTACAAGCCCTCAAATTAGGTGCATTTGAATTCGAGAATTGAATAAAATTTTTATTTTTAGATGTATACGATTCATTTGCACCAAAAAATAAAATACCCCCCATAACTCAGTTCGTAGAGTGCTCGGCTGTAGAATTCCGCGTGTATGATCGGACGAAATGAATACACGTCAGCCTGCATTGCAGCAACCGGGATGTCGCTGGTGCAAGTCCGGCTGGGGGGACCATTTTTTTCTTATGGTTTGTTAATCGGGTAATCTGATTCTTGTGTTGGGCGAATATTCCAAACCAAAACCGAATTTTGCCTCATTTAAATAGAAAAGTCATCTTATCAAACAAATCTATCTATTTATATAATGTGAGGGAAAATTTCTTGATGAGAAGTGATCTTATGACACGTGTGAAAAAATCGAGAAAAGGACTGAAGATTTTTGGTATAGTAGTTGCAGTAATTGCTGTTTTTTTTTTAACCATTAATATCGTTCCGCGATTTAAATATCCCGGAGATAATCCTTGGATAATCCAAGAAGGAGAGCGCCCAATGGTAATTGCGCACCGAGGGGGAAAGGATCTCTATCCCGAGGGTACCATATTAGCCTATGAGAGAATCACTCTCGATTACGATATTGATGTGTTCGAAATTGATTTAGCTCTGACAAAGGATGATATCCTAATTTGTAGTCATGATCTCACTATAGATAGAACTTCGAATGGAACTGGAGCTGTACGGGATTATAACTATACAGAACTTTTGCAGTTTGATTTTGCTGATTCATTTAGTTTACCTAATGGGACAAATCCATACGATGATCATCCTGATGCAAAACCTGAACGGATTGATAATTTATTTTATAAACAGCCAGATATGCTATATTTGTTAGAAATTAAAAATCAAAACGAGGACGGGGTGATAGCGGCCCTAAAATTGATAGAAATCATTGAAAACTACACTATGGAAGACAAAGTTATTGTAGCATCCTTCAGTGATGAGGTAAATGCAGCTTTTCGCGAACTTTCGGAAGATAAAATAATGACTTCTACAGCTACAGTTGAAACTACGAAATTTGTGTTGATGCAGAAATTTAAAGTGGGATTATTCTACAGACCAGAACATGCGGCATTACATGTTCCAATGGATGAAGATGTGGGACCTATCACAATTCGAATGGACCGACGGCATTTTATTAAAGAAGCGCATCGGCACAATATGGCAGTTAATTTCTGGACCATTAATGATGAGGATGATATGCGAAGACTTATCGAACTTGGAGCGGATGGGATAATCACAGACAGTCCCGACGTTTTATTAGATGTATTGTCGGATATGGGATATTGATAAATTGCAAATTCATTATTTTTATTTTTTTAGAACTTAAAATACCGTTCTATACCTTTTCCTTTCATTTCTTGGTTTAAAAGCTTCTTTTTTTGAGGATTGTTTGCTCTACCAGCGAACTTTCCTAATGTTCCATCACTTTTTATTACTCTATGGCACGGAATAATCGGTCCGAATCGATTTTTCATCATAACATTTCCTACAAATTGAGAGGCTCGTGGGAATCCAGCTCTTTCCGCTAATTTTCCATATGAGATTGTTTCTCCTGCTGGAACTTCATGAAACAATGTTAAAAGTACCTTTTTCTCTTTATCTGTAAACCCACTAAAATTAAAATCGATTTCTGGTACTTCAAAATTCGTACCGTTGGCAATCCCATTAATAGCATCTATAACTGGGTGAGACTTTTCTTCAATATCTAAATTTTCATTAGTAATCTGCCTAAAATGAGATAAAATAGCTTCTTTTGATTCCATTCCATATGTTGTGTAATATACTTTACCATCTTTCTGTAAAAATCCAGACCAAGTAGATTTATCCTTTTCTATGATTGCTTGCATTATTGATTATTCTGATTTACTTTCTTTTAAAATCTGGGGTAATGGGAGAGATCAACTCAAAAAAATCTACACCTAATAACATTTTTGTCGAAGTCTTATGTAGATTTTTTTCAGAAGATAGAAGATTAACCTTTAATAAAAGTATTGTCGTACTAAGAGTGATTTATCTCTAAATCGAAAAAAAATAAAGGTCAATAAAATGGCAAAAACAGGAAAATTGTTTGCACTTTTTGGCGCAATCATAACAATTTTAGGCACTTATCTTTTCACATTAGGTGAAGTCATCCCCGGTACTTCCTATCTTTACGGGGTTGGTGGTTGGGCTAACATCGGTGCAGTATTCCAATATGCCACTTCGGGAGCCCCTGATGCTTGGCAAGCTTGGATAGTAGGAATTACGCTCATAATTTACCTAATATCTGGTTTAATTATGTTATTGGGAATAAAATCAAGAATTGCTGCTTTCTTTGGAAGTTTAGTCCCACTTGCAGTAGGTATTATCTTGATATTAGGCACATTCGGTGTATCAGTACTTGGTATGTATGGATTGTATTTCTTATTCCTAACCGGTGCACCCGTTGTTGCTAACGTCATTCCCCTCACATTTGAATATTCATTCATGAGTCTTGGATGGGGAACCATTCTCGTTACACTCGGTGGACTACTTGTCTTAGTGAGTGTATTCATGACTCGAGAAGATTAAGTAAATAAATTTTCATTTTCAAATTTTTTTTTTTTTTTCTTAAGCTTTATTAAAACTGTAGTCGACAATGAATTGATTTTTTCAAATCACAATTAGATAGGTCATAATAATGGCAAAAACAGGAAAAATTCTAGCTTTTGTAGCTGGATTACTGACTCTTATTGGAACATTCTTTTTTACTTTGCTCCAATTCTTTACAGGATATGTCTATGGGGCTGGAGGAATGTTTAACATCGATGATATTTTTGTATACGGCACTTCAGGAGCACCTGATGCCTGGGTTGCATGGATTGCGGGACCGTTAGTTATTTTATATCTGTTATCAGGATTTGTGCAGTTATTGGGAATAAAATCTAAAATTGCAGCAATATTGGGATCCATTTTACCTCTCTTTGTAGCAATTTCAATTATCCTCGCTTGGCTGGATGTAACAATACCTTACTTGACATATTTACTGTTCTTAGCCGCAGAACCTATAGTTCCAGGAATCATTCCAATTGCTTTCGAATATAGTTTCATGGTCGTTGGATGGGGCACATTTATCATTTTAATTGGTGGATTACTGTCTCTCATAAGTGGATTCATGTCCCGAGAATAAAACCCAATCATTTTTCTTATTTTTTTTAGTCTATTTTTTGATTTTTTTAGTGGATTTAAATCATAGTTATGAAAAATTCGTATTTTTTGCACAATTGAAATGTTTTCAACAATCGTTTTGAAAATGATAGTATTAGTTTAATCACATAGTTTTTATTATAGACCTTTCTCTAGGTAAATGCAAACAAAGAAGATCTAGTTGGGGAGTTGTACCTTTGAAATTACGAACAAAACTTAAGATTAAGAGACTTTATCGAAAGAATCTCAATGAATACAACCTAAAACATTACGGAAGACTTGTAAGTAAAGCTTGGAAGGAAGATCCTTTGATTAAAGGGCTTGTTCCAAACGTAAAGGAACGACGACAATTTCTTTATGCATATAAGAAATTTATCGTTGCATTAGGATTCTTGAAAGGAGAAATCCACGTAACTACAGATCGTAAGGGTGTCGCAGTTTGGTATCCCTCAACTGATTCTGAATTTGGTTTACGGGACTTAGTTAAAGCTGATGTTGCGGACATGATTCGAAATACTAATCTGCTTCTTTTCTTCAAACTTTTAAAATTAAATCGGTTAACGGGTCGAATGCATAAAAAACATGCACCTTTTCCGCACTGGTATTTGTCTCAAATCGCTATCGATCCAGAAGCACAGAACACTGGTATGGGTAGCTTGTTATTACAAGAAAAATTCAACAATAAGGAAAAATGGCCAATTTATTGTGATGTTTCTAATGAACGCGCACGACGTTTTTATGAAAAACATGGATTTAAAGTAGTGGATAGCGCTGTTTTAGATAATAAACACGTGCTGTACGCTATGATACGTTATCCAGAATAATAGTTATTTCTTTTAAGTCATTTCTGACTAATTGAAGGTTTAACACTAAGACTTATTTATCCGATTTTTCAATTTTTCATTGGTATCACAATAATTATTTAAGGTTTTAACTATGAAAAATGGAAAAGGAATTGTTGCTCTGTCTGTAATCTCTTTATTGATTGGTGTATCTGGATTAGGAATTGGGATATATTCAATGTTAAATTTTCAAGTTCTTCAAGGTCCACAAGGACCACCGGGAGATGATGGGGAAGATGGACTAGATGGACTTGATGGACTTAATGGAACTCTAGATAATTTAGTAGCAATGTGGGATCAAGTAAGTGGCTCTGGAACTGTGTTTAATCTTACTCTTTCTAATATTCAGTTTAATAGAAGTGAATATTTTAACTACAGCAGTACGCTAGTTCATTTACTAAAAGCTGGATGGTATCGAATATCTCTTAGGTGCCTTTTGAATAATATAATACCCGGAAATAGTTATTTTTGTGAATTATATAAAAATGCTGCACTTTTAGAACGTTTTTGGTACGTAAATACACCTTCTAGCGTTAATTACCATCCAATTAGTGCGGTAATTTATGTATTCAGTGATGGAGACGATTATTTCAGTATACGAATGGCTTCCGGCGTTACATTTGGTGTAATACCAGACGAAGATTTCAATCAGCTGACAGTAGAATATATTAGTGAAGAATAAAATCTTCATTTTTCTTTCTTTTTACACTGAGTGTTCCTATTCAATCTTAAAAGTATGCTTGGTTCTGTGTGAATAAATATTACCTGATTTCAAAATCACTGAATTTCTGTACTTTTCCATATTGATTGCATTAGGAACTTTTTGAGTTTCTAAGCAGACAGCTCCATGTTTTTTACACTGAATTCCATATGAATTAATTCTCTGCATGAAGTTACCTGTATAAACTTGAATACATGGTTCAGATGTTTCGATAATCATCTTCCTCTGTGTTGTAGGGGAGTAGAGAATCGCAGTTTCAAGCTTCTGTTTTTCTAAAAAGAAATTATGATCGACATCCCCAAACACATTGAAGATAGTTTCAAATGTTGTGGGCTTAGTTAAATTCAAAGGAAAGTCTGGTTCTTCTCCCGTTGGAATTAGATCTTCATTTACAGCGGAATATTTCCTCGCATTTAATGTAAATTCTAAATCATTGATTGATGTGTGAATACCATTCAAATTCCAATAAGCGTGATTGGTGAGATTAATGATAGTTGTTTTATCTGTAGTTGCATGAAATTCCCATTCAATCATCATGGGTTTGACCCTATATGTGACTGTCGTTGTGAGAGTGCCGGGATATCCCTCTTCCCCGTCCTT
>JAEOUK010000095.1 GCA_016839385.1 Promethearchaeota archaeon | reverse complement strand
GCACACAAGAACCTTCACACTGATTTTCTTGAGGACATACTCTACCACATACTGCAGGTAAAGCATTATATTCCTTGATATGGTGAGATGCTCCTATAAAGTCATTTTCTTTAATCAGTTTGATGAAACCTGGAATATCAACACCTACAGGACATCCTTCTCGACAACTTGGTTTTGGGCACTGTAGACACCGAGAAGCTTCTGATTTAGCCATTTCGGGTGAATATCCCAAGTTAACTTCATTAAAATTCTTAGATCTCAGATGAGGATCTTGCTCAGGGATTTTATTACGAGGAAGAATCACTTTTTTTTGACGAGTAGTTTTCTTAGGAGTTGGCTCTTCACTCATTGAGACCCCTCCTGGTCTGCATTGAATTTTGAAAGTGCTCTACATGTATTAGATCTATACACTTCTATCTCTTGATGATCAAACTGAACACCACGTTTCATGAGTTCTTCCCAATCCACTTTATGTCCATCAAAGATAGGACCATCCACACAAGCAAATTTCGTGATTTTTCTTCCATCTTCCAATAGAGTAAGTCTACACGCACCACACATCCCAGTACCGTCAAGCATGATGGTATCCAAGCTTACAAAAGTGGGGATCTTTAATTTTTCGGTCGCATTAGATGCTTCCATCATCATCATCTTGCACCCAACGAAGTATGCCACATTGGCGGATTCACTTTGTGCAACTATTTCAATACCAGTTGTAATTTTTCCATGTTCGTTACCCTTATAACCTCCTTCTCCACTTGGAGTGACAACTATTACTTTATCCACTAATTTTTCGTATTCTTCACGCAAATATATGACATTCTTAGATTTCCCTTCCATGATCGCTATTACTCTATTGTTTTTTGCTTTGGCAGCCTTTGCAACAGGATAAAGAGCACCCATACCATAACAACCACCTCCAAGAAGAATAGTTTTGCCCTCCGAAATCTCAATAGCATTTCCCAAAGGTCCGACCAAACTGTGAATATAGTCCCCGTTTTTTAATTGAGACAATTCTTTAGTAGAGAATCCTCTCTCTTGGAAAAAGAAAGTTACAGTACCTTCATTTATGTCCCAATCTGAAAGTGTGATTGGAATCCGTTCACTGTTTTCTTTAGTCATAATAAGGACAAAATTTCCTGGTTTTGCTTTACTTGCAAGTAATGGGGCATGAATTACCATTTTATATACATTGGGGACATTTTCTTCAATATGGATTACTCTAAAGTCCGTAACTTCAATCCCTTGTTTTATTGGTTCTTCTTTGGAAATATTTTCTTTAGTATTCACTAAGAGTTCAAAGTCTGGAACGAGTGGAGCGATTTTTTGACCTCGATATTGAAAATCTCCTAATGTAAAACGTGGATATGACTCTTCAACTGCAATTTTCAAGATATCTTTAAAATCAAGATCTTTAGAGTCCTCAGATAGTTCATTTTGAGAAGTTTCTTCCCACAAATTATTTGGATCGAACAAATTAAATGATTGATCCTTGTTACACATCTCAAATAACTCCTTAAGAATCAAAAAGTCGGGTTTTGATGTACCTTTTGATGACGCAGATTCTTTTAATTCTCTGCTTCGGTGTTCTGCATTTGTAGTATGAGCTGTTTGTTCTGTAAAACTGGTCACTGGTAAAATTATATCTGCTTTTTCCACAAAATCAGATCCGAAAAGATCTTGGGAAATAAGAAAATCTATCTTATCAAGATCTATTGCTTCCAAGCGTTCAGTAGTATATAGAACTTTTATCTCTCCCATTCTGATTCGGGATTCAAGTTCTTCAAAAGGCTTTTTAATAAACTTAGTAACTCCTGAAAGATTTGTTCGATCCCATAATCCAATGCAATTAATTTTGCTTTCTCCCTCTGCAGCTAACGTTAATATAAGCTTTTGGAGATTATTCAGATAAAGGGGAGGTATTTTTACATAATTTCCTATAAGTACTGTTCCACTTTGGTATCTACGCATTTCAACAAACTGTGTAAGGTTGTACTTCTCCAGCACATGTTCGTCTATCTTGAGACCTAAATCTCGCAATAATAATTTATTTTGTGCACCAAGCATTGCTAGGAGAATCGAAGTTGCATCTTGTATCGAAATATTTAATTCAATATCGCATAAATTTCGAGTTTCATTCGGAAGTATAGTGTTCCCTATATTCAAAGACACAATTTTTGCACCATTATCTTTTGCTTTCTTTAATCGAACTAGCAAGATGGGATGGGTTATCTGAACATTCGTGTTCAAAAGTATTATCCACTGTGATTTCTGAATTACATCAAATGAAATTATATCTTGTTTCAATATAGGAATAAAATTGGTTGATAACACTATGTTTTGAGTTTTGATAACTTTTTCTGCAAATTTTTTGAAAATATAGGCGGACTCATCCGTTAAATCAGGGGAAATTACAATTCCAATCTCTTCTGGTTTATATTGCGATAATTTTTCATTAATTAGTCCATACACTTCATCCCAAGGAGAGGGTACTAAAAAATTTTCTTTGCGTATCATCGGATATTTCAATCTTAATGGATGATTAACAAACATGGATATGCAGAATCGTCCAAGAACGCAAGCCTTGCCCTTATTTACTTCATCTTGCTTGGAAGGAATCGATTCCATTAATTCTTCATCGATCGTGTATTAATTAAACCCACATTGGATACTACAGAAATTACATACCGATCTGGTTTGATTATCTCCTGTTTTTACCCATTTGGTGTTCTTTGAAGATAATGCACCTGTAGGACAAACATCCACACATGAACCACAGAAAATGCAGTTGGATTCGATATGAGGAACATCTCCTCCTGTAGAAATTTTAGTTTCATGACCTCTATGCATGAAATTGATTGCATTGATTCCTCGTTCTTCACAAACTCTTACACATCTCCCACAAAGTATACAAAGGTTGTAATCTCGCTCAAAAAATGGATCCATACGTTCTAGAGGGAGATTTTTATAATGAAAATCATAATCAACATGGTTAATTTCTAAATATTCTACAACATTACGTAATTCACAGACATTACGATTTGAACAAGAATAACATCCAAAAACTCTTCCTGATTTTTGGGGATCATCTCCTTTGTAGTCCTCACATTCATTACGATGGGCACATATCAAGCAGCCATTTGGATGTTCACTTAAAATAAGCTGTAGAACCTCACGTCGCATTTCTTGTAATTCATTGTCTTTTGTGATTATTTTCATTCCATTAACTGCAGGAGTAGAACATGCTGTTTGGAAAG
The DNA here is from genome assembly GCA_016839385.1 of Promethearchaeota archaeon. Next base: position 28 of record JAEOUK010000095.1, on the reverse strand, counting down.
GTTTTCGAGAATCAAGGACACGAATAAT
>JAEOUK010000513.1 GCA_016839385.1 Promethearchaeota archaeon | reverse complement strand
ATTATTTTCTGGTTCTTGAGCAGTCAAAGAGACACCTGCTGTCTGAGTATGAAATCGTAGCTTCATACTAGCAGATTTTTTAGCACCGTACTTGTTCTTCAGTCTTTTTGCCCAGATTCTTCGTGCAGCTCGGTATTTTGCGATCTCTTCAAAAAAATCATTATGAGCATTGAAAAAGAAGGATAATCGTGGAGCAAATGCATCTACATCTAGACCACGTTCGATACCTGCTTCGACATAAGCAAATCCATCTGCAAGTGTAAAAGCTAGTTCTTGAACTGCAGTAGATCCCGCTTCTCGAATATGGTATCCGGATATACTGATCGTATTCCACTTTGGAACATGTTTGGTGCAATATTCAATTGTATCTACAATAAGGCGCATCGAGGGTTCTGGTGGAAATATGTATGATTTTTGTGCGATATATTCCTTTAATATGTCATTTTGAATTGTACCAGTTAATTTATCGCTTGGAACGCCTTGCTTTTCCCCTACAACAATATACATAGCTAGTAAAATAGAAGCAGGTCCATTAATTGTCATTGAAGTAGAAATACTACCAAGATCGATCCCTTTGAAAAGGTTTTCCATATCCTCAATAGTATCAATTGCTACACCAATTTTACCAACTTCTCCAGTTGACATAGGATCACAACTTTCGTACCCATATAAAGTGGGAAGATGAAAAGCGACACTCAAACCTGTTTGACCATTTTTAATTAAATATTTAAAACGTTCATTCGTTTCTGTTGAAGTTGCTAATCCTGCAAACATCCTCATTGTCCAAAATCGACCACGATATGCAGTTGGTTGAACATGACGAGTAAATGGATATTCTCCTGGGAATCCAAGGTCTTTAATGTAATCAAACTCTTTGATATCTTGAGGAGTGTAGAGAGCCTTAGAATCATAATTCGATAAATTTCTATAATATTTTTTACGTAATGGGAATCTATCTGTTACTTTTTTTACGGTACTGTTTTCCCATCGTTCCAGCTCTTTCTGGATGTCTTTCTTTTTTTCGTTTTTCTCATCCATAGGAATCACTTAATATTCAATACCTATTCTAGCATTTTGTCCTTTTTGAAATGGTTGTTTTTCTTCAACAAGTCGTGTTCTATAATCAGAAATTGCTATTAATTCAGGAATTCTCTCCTGACCAGTTAAAATTGCCTCCATTTGAGGATTTGGATTGATTATTAAATTGATAAGTTTTTCAATATTGACCAATCTTAGATTTACAGCAGTATTTATCTCATCTAAGACAAGCAAATAGCAATTTTCACTTTTTATAAGTTGTTATAAAAGTTCCAATCCAAAATCAAATTTGACCAGAAATGCAGCAGTTTTTCCAGAACCGTTTCCATAAATATAATTAATTAATTCTTTTAACGTACATTTGTAATTATCTGAGAAATTTATGCTTTCTTGATTCAGTACTCCTCAAATGGATTTCACGATTCTCTGCAATATATAAATTTAAATAGTTACAGATGAACTTCGATAACTGAAAGAAGTGTATGCCTTATGAACTCAAAATCGATTATTTTAGACACTGATATGGGACCAGATGATTGGATTACAATTCTATTTTTGGGAAAACATCCAGAAATTAATTTAAAAGCCGTAACCATTTCTGGTACCGGAGAATCTCCTGGACGAGCTGGAGCGGAAAATTGTAAACGCTTACTTTCTGTTGTGAAAAAAGAAATGATACCAGTCGCTTTCGGTCAAGAATACCCATTAAAAGGAAGAAATCATTTTCCTATTATAATGCGCTGGATTATGGATCGCATGTTATTTATAAAAATCCCTCAAACTCAAATCCAAGCAGAAGGATTTTATAGTACTGAATTATTAAAACGTGAATTGCGTAATTCATCGGAAAAGGTGTCTATTCTTGCAATTGGACCCTTAACAAATCTTGCTCTTCTGATTCAAAAAGATTCATCTATTTCTAAAAAAATTGAACGGATTATTGTAATGGGAGGAGCTATTGATGTTCCCGGGAATATCAAAGATATTAATATCTTTTCGAAAAATCAAAGGGCAGAATGGAATATTTACTGCGATCCTCTTGCTGCAGATGTAGTTTTTCGATCAGGCATTCCCGTCGTTTTGGTTCCATTGGACGCAACAAATAAAATTTCTGTAAATAGGGAATTTATTGATACACTCGCTTCTAAAAATGATAGACCGGCATCCCTACTAGCAGGAAAAATATTACAAAGATTAGGATCACGTGTAGAAAAGGGAAAGTATTTTCTCTGGGATGTCATTGCTGCTGCGGTGATGATCGATCCTACTATAGCTATAACTGAAACAATTCTAGTTACAGTTGAGCAATCAGGTACAAATGTAGGACGTATCTTACGAGATTCTGAAAAAGGAATTCCAATCACAATATGCAAAGAAGTAGAAAAGGCAAAATTTGAAAAACTGATTCTAAATACGTTCTCTCTTTAGAGCTGATTACGTAATTTAGTCAGTTTTTCATGCAGTTTTTTAGATTTTGACATATATCCATTTGAATATAAGTGATGATCTATAATTTCAATAGCTTTTTGTGTCATACGAATTGCTTCAAGATATTGTTTTTTCTTTTCGGCTAGATCTGCTGCATTTATCGCATACTCTAATTCAATTTTCTTATTTTTTCTTTCAGTATCCCCTTTGATTTTCGTCAATTTCAAAATTTCTTTATGAAAACCATGGACATTGGCAATAACTAGAGCTTTCTCATATTCCTTCAATGCTTCGGGATAAATCAGATTCTTTTCTGCTTTCGCGGCATTCTTTTTATAGCTTGATATTAATTTTTCTGCTTCAGAGGAAGAAATTGATTGTGCCATGGCATTAATATCTTCAGATTCCATATCTTGTGTTATAATTTCAGATATACTTTGAGATTCAGCAACT
>JAEOUK010000512.1 GCA_016839385.1 Promethearchaeota archaeon | reverse complement strand
TTTACTGTTAGACAAGGTTGATATCAATTTCATCTGATTCAAAAAGCGTTCTTCCCTCCATCCCGCCTGCTACAGTTAAAATTTGCCCAGATATATGCCCGGAGAGTTTGTCAGAGATCAAAAATACCACAGTGGAAGCAATATCTTTAGGGCGTGCAATTTTCCGTAATGACATGGTTTTCAGAGCTTTTTTTACACTGCGAGGATCATTGGCAAAGTCTTTGGACATAGGGGTGAGAACCCAACCTGGAGCGACGATATTGACTCTTCCAAATCGAGCAATATGAACAATTTCATTTTTTGCTGTTAACATTAATCCGTATAATCCCGATTTGGATACGGAATAATCAGAATGATACGCTTCTCCAAAAACTCCAGCAGTGGAACCGATATAGACAATACTACCTTTATCAGATTTATGTTTCTCTAAATTCTGTATAAAATATTTAGTGCAGAGAAAAGCAGCTCGAAGATTAACAGCAATTGTCTGATCCCATCTAGAAACATCCATTTTATGTATGGGGGTATCTTCCTCCGGCCAGATTCCATGGTTTACAATCAGATGATCTATCGCTCCATAAGTCTTTTCTGCTTCAGAAAATAATAGCGTAACTGAATTTTCTTGAGTTAAATCTGCTTGAATATACGTGTGCTCGCCTTTTAGATCAGAGCCCAATTTTTTTACATTATCAAAGTTCGAATTATAATGAAGCGATAATTTCGCTCCCTCTTCATCTAACAGTTTTGCACAGGAATATCCGATTCCCCCACTTGCTCCGGTTAGTAAAACATGCTTATTTTTTAGATTTGTATCCATATGGTCTCACTCAAAATTATGCCTTTTCATTAGAGAGTGAATTATTGGATTGTTTATCGCTTAGTATTTAAATTGATTTCTAATATTGTTGAATGGAATGTTTATAACTATTAACCTCTACACTGATCACTATGGAATTGGTGAGGGAAAATCCTAAGTTGGATATAAAATCCAAAGTAGGAGCGGGGAAACGATTTATTACTATCGATTTACTACGTGGAGTCGCAATTTTCTTTATGACAGTAATCCATACGTGGACAAATGTTATGGATCTAACCCAATTCAATAATTTAGAATTCTCTGAAATCAATATTTTTGTAGTTATTCTTGGTGTATTGCTTTTTACTCTCGGACATAGCCGTTCTCTCTTTTTATTTTTATCAGCTCTTATCCATCAATTTAATTTTATCAAATCCGTGAAGAAAGGGAGAAATCCCGAGACCTTATTGGTTAAAAACCTTGTAAAAGGTTTAATTATGTATGCTTTGGGACTGGTACGGGAAAGTTTCTTTAATCCCTGGCATGGTATACTATACTTATATCCGATTAGAGTCTGGGCTGGTTACGATACAGTGGGGTTATTTGAATCTTTAGTACATTCTCAGTGGAAGGGGCTATATCTATTCGAAACTCTTCAAGTAATCGGATTAACAATAATTTTCATTACAATACTTAATTACATTTTTGCAAAACTGCGAAAAATTAAGAGATTTAATTGGAATTTTCTATTCTACACCATTTTTGCAATACTAGGATTAAGTTTCCTCTTCGCTACACCATTCATGCAGGTGAAAGTTTCGGAAATTGTAGGATGGAACATCACTACTGGAGGATACTTCAATGCATTTAGCTATGAAAAAGAAAAATTCACCCGATTATTTTGGTATGCAATTGCTGGATTGGAGGAACCGATATTCCCCAATTTTTTCTGTGTCTGTATGGGATGTATCTTAGGATATCGCTTAACACAACCAAACACTGATAAGCTAATTGCTCGAAGGTGGGCTCTACTTGCATTATTGTTTATTTTCGTGGGAGTGCATTACTGGATTTTTGTTGAACATTTATCTTTTAATATATGGTTTCGAGTTTCTCCTGTATGGTTTCTGTTAATCAATCAGGGACTCTATATTTTGTATGTCATGCTTTTATTGAGGCTATTTGAATTTCGAAAATCAGCCGACATGAATAAATATACAAAGAATTCCACTTTTTTACGAAGATGGGGATTGCTAGCTCTAAGTGTATATATGCTACAATTATTAGATCTTTATCCCCGAAAATTATTCACTATATTGACTGGAATGGATTTCATTACTCATGGCACTCAAAACTTCTTTTGGTCGTGCATTTTAATGGTTGTATGTGCATTTTATTTCGACGCATTACTCAGAGTTTGGGAAAGGAGCGGTTATCTGTACTTAATCTTACTTTTTCCATTTCTACCATTTTTAGCAATTTTTCCCAAGACAAGAGCAATGATTACATGGGATAACGCAAAAAAAATTGCTCGAAATAACAACTATCTGTTCAGTTTTGAATGGATTGTGATAATTATAACTAAGATTTTATCTATGGTGTTTAACATATTTGTCGGATTTATTCAATTGATATTATGGTCACCATCTTCAAATAAAAAGAATGGAAGAACAGCATGGAAATTTTTTTCAAACTTTATCATCCATTCATGGAAAAACATTACTTTCTCTCGAATTAATGCAGAAAAATCCCTATATGACGTGGAACCCTATTTGTTTATTGAACATACAAATTTTATAGACATAAAAGCAAGCTTAACCTAAATCAAGTCAATTTTTTTTTGTTGAGAATTATTTTTACTCTGGAATTCTCTATCTATTAGAACATAATCTTTTAATATTTCACCTAATCAACTATGAATCAACCACCTTTAACAAAATGAAAAAATAATAAGAGATCGTTAAATGAGTGATTGAATTATGAAAAGATTAACAAGTATTGATTTTTGGAGAGGAGTTGCAATTTTCTTTACCGCATTGTTCCACTTCCTCTTCGTAAATTGGGACAAATTTGGAGATACAGGATCTATATTAACGGGAAGCGTAGGATTCTTAATTTTAGCTATTGTGATTTTCGTCCTCATACATTGGCGTGGATTTTTCATAATGATTTCTGGTATAGCAAACTTCTACCAACTAGAATCAGCAGCCAAAAGCGGAAAAAATATATGGGGATTATTCGGTAAGCAATTGTTTTCGGGTTTTCTATTAATATTAGTTGGAAAATTATGGGTTACGGTATTTCCTTATTGGGGATTCATTGAGATATGGGCTAGAGCGAACCCTATTGGTTCTATTCCCATATCGGATTTATGGGCGAGTCACTGGGACATGTTCTTCCTTATAGAAGCGATTGAATCTATTGGGCTTATGATGATAATAAGCGCTTTCTTCTTCTTGATCTTTCAATTGATTAAGGGAAAAAACAGCTGGATTATCAAACTGGGTAGTTGTTATGTAATTGGCTTTGCAATAATTATAGTAAGCCCTTACGTAGTGGAAGCAGTCGCAGATAGCTTGGGAATTCGCTTATATGACTGGTCAAACGGTGAGGGATTTCGATATTATTTGTTGGACACTGGTCTTTTTAATGATAATTATGCTACACTGGG
>JAEOUK010000511.1 GCA_016839385.1 Promethearchaeota archaeon | reverse complement strand
TACAGATTCTGATGGATTACCTAATGAATGGGAACTATATTATGGATTCAATATGACTGATCCCTCTGATCAGCTGATTGATCCGGATTTTGATGGTCTTCCAAATTTATCTGAATATAGGAACAATACTGATCCCCTAAATAACGATACCGATTCAGATGGAATGCCAGATGGATGGGAAGTTGAATTTTGGTTGAATCCTACAAGTGATACTGATTGGGAACACGATAATGATGTTGATGGATTAATAAATTTAGTTGAATTTACCATTGGGACGAATCCAAGAAACGGAGATTCTGATACTGATACAATGCGAGATGGATGGGAAGTAACTTATGGACTCGATCCAACAAATTCCTCTGATAAAGAATTGGATATGGATTCAGATGGGCTTTTAAATTATGAAGAAGAAAATGTAATGACAAATCCAACTATCGCGGACACGGATAGTGATCTTTTAACTGATTATGAAGAAGTAAAAGTATATGGAACTGATCCAAGACTATACGATACTGATGGAGATGGACATTGTGATTATAAGGAAGTCATAAAAGGCACTGATCCTTTGGATGCACAGAAATATCCGGGAAAATATTTAGTTTTGATACTCTCCATAAGCATAATTATTGGTCTGTCAATGGGCATTTCAATTGGAGTTACAATTATTCGGAAAAAACATGAGCGTACTGCAGAACAAGAGAGATTGGCTAAATTATATTGTCCTACTTGTGGAAACAAGATGAAAGAAGGTGTTTGTGAATCTTGTGGATACTTGAATCCAGAAGATGCAAACTTGGATTATAAAAATCCAATTGATTAGATATCTCTTGAAAGAAATAAATTTGGTATATGAACCTGCTATAGAATAGTCTAAATTACATTTCCTTCGCCCATTTTATTCTGTTTAAACATTAAAGATTGAATTGTATCATCAACTGTAGAAGCATTGGTTAATATTTCTCCACAATGGACACAAAATTCGTTAGTAAAGGGGGTATCCATGCCACATGAATTACATATGACTAAATTTTTGCGTTTTTTTCGAGCGATCATCCTGTCTTTCTGTTTTATTTGGAGATATGTAATAAATTGAATTTTCAATTCCTTTATACTGGTGATTCCAAAGAATAGAATTACCAAACCTACTAATCCAGTAAAGAAGAAGATCAGAACATACAATAGTCGTCCATAATTTTTATAAGTACATTCATAATCTACTCGTATTCCAATTCCCTGATATATGTCCCAAACAATGTAAATGTCCTTATTATCTACACAATTTGATTGATCTGCTCGTAGTGTCAGAGTTTGTGTTTGATCATTTTGAAGGATTATAGGATTCGTCAGAGGAAGTCCAGCTTCAAATGCTTCATAGTTGCATCGATCCAATTGATATACAGTTACATATGAACTACTTGTAGTATAGGTGATTTCTAACCTATCCCTTCTTGAATCAGTCTGAAAATGCATGATAATAGGAGATTGTTCACTGCCGTACTCAAACCCGTCAACATGGAAAGGTTTGGGTACCACTAGGGTTATGCTAAACCACACAATCGAAATAATGAAAAACAAAATAAAACTAACTAAAAGAGTTTGTTTTGCCTTTTTTTTCTCCATAGTGAATACTGCGGTAAATAAAAATATAAACACATCGTCCTGATTCGTCAGAAAATCTCCAATTTCTCAAGATAAGGAGAGATTGATAAGTGGAGAGTGGAAATAAACTCTGTATTCAGCTATTTGCCGAAATAGATATATATCGATATGATGTATTATAATCAAGAAATTGTCATTTAATTTCCATTATTAGTAATCTTTAATTTAAAATTGCAATCGAGGGAATTTACGAAATTATAGAATAAGGAAGGAAGTATATTGCGCAATATTCATCTTAAAATCATCTTAACTGTTATTATTATATCATTTATCAATACTCCTGAGTTCTCTAGTAGTTCGGGAAATTTTGAATATTCTTCGGATTTTATGGAAATCGGTATAATTGCGGATAGCAGTGATGTTATCAATGCACAATTTATCAACGACGAACTTGCGTTTTTATTAGAAATTAATAGGAATGTTCTTGGAGTATATAATATCACCAATGTGTCCAATTGTGTAGAACTCGATTCCTATTCCCTTTCCTACATACATGATATTGAATTAGACCTAGAAAGAGAATTAGTATTCGTTACTGCAGCAAACGGTGTGAATATTCTCAATTATAGTGATCCATGCAATTTAGAATGGTTATCATCCTATTTGAATTACACATCCTCTACATTTATCCAATTGAAAGAAGAATTGTTGTATATTGGGGCAGAAGCAGATGGATTACAAATAGTAAATGTGAGTGATCCACTGAATCCTGTAATGATTGGTAGATGGGATGACGGTGTAGGAGATGTTGGTCCAGTTTATATAATAGATGACTATAACTTTTCAGGTATTTCAAATGATTTCGCATTTGTTGGAACCAGATTACCAAACATTGAAGCTCCTCCCACTATCTTGGATTTAAAATTACTGAATGCCACAGATCCGTCAAATGTAACATTTGTTAGTATTATTGACACAGGTGGGGAAAGTAGAGGAGGAGCACCACGTGCGCATATTGGAGACATTGTATACTTGAATGATTACAACTATGGATTAAAAATTCTCAATTTCTCAGATCCATTCAATGTAACTGTTATAGGCTCGTTTAATCGAGATGGATTCTACAATGATGTGGATGTTTATGGCGATCATGTCGCTTTTTTAGCGGATGATAATGAAGGACTAAAGGTAGTGAATTGTGTAGAACCAGAAAATCCATTTATGTTAGGGCAATATGATCATGAATGGAGAACAATTCGAGTGGTTCTGGGTAACGAATGTGTATATTTAGCAACTCTTGGAGGGGGGATCCGAATATTGATAGCTTATTCTGACGAAACAATTTCAATTAATTTATCATTTATTTTGTCCAGTATGCTCATTGGGTTGCTAGGATTATTACTTGGACTCAAAAAGAAAATAATCAAAAAAAATACATAAATATCTCTGCAGCAATTTCATTAACATTTATTTCACACCAATAGATTTAAGTTGCAAAAATGTCTTTCAAAATCTAGATTATTTGTAAATGTGATTCCCGAATCGTAGAAAATTATGGGATAGCGTTAATCCGGGAACTCTACAACTATTTCACTGCAAAAAGAAGGGATGTATATGGGAACAGCGGCGGATAAACGAGATTTCGAGAAAAGTAAATCCAGAGAAGTAGAAGTTCCCAGGGAAATAGATTTTAATTATGTCCAAAAAATATTTCAAAATCAATTCAATAAGATAGATAATTCTAAAAAAGAAGCATTATTTTCAACCGATACAATCCAAGCATTACGTTTCTTGTTGAATGAATATACTCGCAGTCGTATAATTCATTACGACAGGCTTAATGCATTTCTTCTTAAAATTCCAAGCATATCTGATATTAGTTCAGAAGCTCAACGGGAAGGGACTCTACTCGAAATATTAACTGATGCGGATTTGGTAAAGGAATTTGAAATCCGTAAAGAAGAGTTATTTTCTCCTGTGGTAGCTCAATCTGCTTTATATCTTCTCAGAGAATTAATAAAACACCCATTGAAAAAACCTCGAATTTCTCATGAACATTTCCCTCCAATTCGAGAATTATTGCATGAATTTGTAGGAAAGATTGATCCTCATTCTCAAAAAAATTTTAGCTTGTATTATCATCCTTCAAACTTGAAAACTATCGGTTTTTTCTTAGATAAAAACCCTAATTTAGATATTGAACAAGTGTTTCCATTATTCTATGAAAATGATGAATTTTATTTTGAATATGATGAATGGCTAGATCGAATCCAAGATTCCAGTAATGTTATTTTTGATGATCGGCAAAAAATTCAAGTTTCTGAAGAATTGGAAAATTTGAAAGCAGCGGGTTCTACTAATTGGTTAAATAGAGCTAAATTTGCATTAAACAAATACAATCTAAATTTATTACAGAATTTTCTACAAGTATATATGCGAGAAGCAAAAATCCCAGCGGACGTTGACTCAGATATATCTAAATTCATCCCAAAGATTCTTCATAAAAATTTAATACAAGAAATTGTAAATTTTTATAAGGAAAATCTCCCAAAATGTTTTGCAGATAACAAGTTGGTCAGAGATCGAATTTTTGGGGGAATTTCAGCATTTGAATGTGTTCTTGAAGTATTTTATGGGGAGAACTTTATATCTACTGGGTACCTGGAATTTTGGGGATTGTTAAAAAATGCTGGTGTACCTGAAAAATTAATTGATTCTTTTATCCTCAATGTAAACTTATTTCCCCAGAAATTTCTTAAAGAAACTACTTCTTATGATATATTCTGGAAGAAACCGTTTCTTCGCATCAAAATGGAGGGAAAAAAGGCAACGGACCAAATATATTTTTCATATGTCCAAGTATTTGATGCTTTCTTCTATTTCCTGTCCTCTTCCATGAAATCAAATGTGAAAGCTAGTGATCGGGGTCGTGGATTTGAGGAACTGGTCGCCGAGAGAATAATTAAAGAATTGGGAGTAGTTCCACATAAAATAATTGTACATAATCCCGCAGTTACGGATACAGATAAAGATTTTAAGGAAGTTATGGCACAAAATGAATTAGTGACAGTTAGTGGCCAGAAAATACCGTTGTGTAAAGTAGTTCCCGATATAATTTCCACCGAATTGAAGATGAAAGAAAAATTTAGGTGGAGAGAGATAGATCTAGCGTTTGTGTATGGTACTGGTAGCTCATCGACTTTATATATAATTGAATGTAAAAATCATCTTTTATCGAATTTCTCCGATTTTGAACCTATAATCTTGAAGCGTAATATGCGTGCATACAGTAATTCTTATGAAAAGCGTAAGTTGCTCAAAGACCATAGAGTAAAGCATGCATTAAATATAAGCTGGCAATTAAGATACGAAAAAGTTCGATTTATGATTGTCACTGGAGAAGAATGTCCTTTTGAATTTATGTTAAGTTATACTCAGTTCGGGCAGTTTTTGAAAGATTTCGAGACTGTTCACAAAAAATTAGAGCGTACTGGTAAAAGTTTCCTTCCAAAAACCCTCCTTTCGGACGACGGATTAAAATTTTGGTTTGAAGATATTGGAATGGATGTAATCGAGAAGAAATTCCAAAAGGGGAAACCCAAGATAAAACGCTGGATGC
>JAEOUK010000003.1 GCA_016839385.1 Promethearchaeota archaeon | reverse complement strand
CCACCTCTGTTAAATGCACCATCGGTTACAAGAACACCAAACTTATTTTTCTTTTTTATTTTCTCGAGTTCTATACCGCCATATTTAAGCCCTTCAGTGATATTTGTATATCCTGCACTATCACTTTCAAGAATACGGTTAACAAGCTCATCTGTTCTAACTCGTTCTTTCATACGTTTGATAGTATAAGCTTTTGTGTTAAAAACAACAACACTGAAATTATCTCGAGCTAAGTTATAAGCCATAACGGCTACAGTAAGGGCTGCAGTGGTAAATCGCTCACCATACAAAGAACCAGAAGTGTCAAACATTAGAACTGCAGTTTTTTGCTTTTCCTTTCTTGCAAGACTGACAATGTCTTCAGTATTTAAGATTCTACTTCTATTTTCTAGAAATCGTTCTAAGGTTTCATCTATATCAAATTCATCTAAACCTTCTTCATATTCAGTTTGTTCAAGAACTTCTCCCCTAATCCCTTGACTTGTAACACCAAAAGCTGTTGTTAGAATAACTTTTCTTGCTAAACGACGAAAAACTGGCCTCATTCTATCATCTAAAGCTGATCTCAACATGAAGAATAATTCCGGTGCACTACTATCTCCTTTTGCTGCTCTTCTCGAAATAAGTGTGTAACCTTTCTTAGAATTCAAAGCTTCTGCAACTGCGAATTTATTTGAAATAGCCAAACCTTGAATAGCTGGCATGTTATCAACATCAACAGCTAATTCAGTCTGTTTTTTTATTTCATAATACCCCATGCCTTCAGATAAACTTGAATAAATTGAAGGATTCCTTTTTCCAGATACAATTTCAGCTTCTAATAACCTATTTTTATCCATTTTCCCTCTGAAGACATATGGCTTTTGAGCGCCTTCTAGGAATGGATCCCCCTCCTGGTTTAGAAAAAATCCATATCTTGCAAGGTTGTAGTAACAATGTCCTTAATAACATCCTCAACTAAATTTTCTACACCATCTTCAAGTTCGATTTTAGTTGCCAAAGCCATTATTGAACTATCGATCCAAGATTCAATTTCATTTACTTCTAGAAACCGAATTATTGCTGCTAAATCTATTGCACCTCTGATAGAAGATCCTCTTCGCAGATCTGGCCAATCTCTTGTTGCTCGAACAATCTTGACCGCCATAGCAATGGTTTTTTCATCTTTGATACCTGTACGAACACGGACAATATTTTGTTCTTCTTCTTCAGGTTGATATTGTAATCTTATCCAAACAAACCTATCTCGCAAAGCTTCACTCAAGGGAGTTGTTGCTACGAGTTCTGCAGGATTCATTGCACTAATAATAAAGAAGCCATCCACGGCTTTAACATCACCTAATTTTGGAATAATTATTGTTCCTTCATCCATTGCAGCTAAAAGTACATTCTGTGTTCCCTCTGGCATTCTGTTTAATTCATTCAAGAACAAGATAGCTCCTTGTTGCATAGCCTTAGTTAATGGTCCTGTAACAAATGAATCCCAAGAATATCCTTTTTCAATCACCATTGGAGGATCAAAGTGTCCTACTAATTTAGAAGAACTATATCGTTCATCACCATCTACTCTCTCAAGATCTTGGGAAAAGTAAGATGCTAAAGCATGAGCTAAAGTGGTTTTACCCACTCCGACATCTCCCTCTAATAATATATGTCTGTTTGCTAGTTTTGCAGCTAAACATTTTCTGAGTTCAAATGATCTACCTACAATATTGTATTGTTCTTGTATTTCATCAATCATTTCATCAATGGTTTTATCCTGTTTTACAACGCCTTCCATCGATATCTCTATCCATACCATATTATTGCAAACTATTAATTTGAAACAATAAGCTTTAGCCTCCAACTTTTAAATACTTTTAGATATTCCAGTTTTTGGTTTTTTTGCCGGAATATAGTTTATGTGCAGGATAAAAGCTTATTATATTTATTTTTCAAATCCAATTGTTTGTCGATATTTAGAGATGAATCCATAAGTGTTTTTAAGTATCTCGACTTGCGATATTAAGAGCAGCATTGATATTTCTACTATATTTGATCTCTGTTAAATGGCTCTTAATTTGAGATGTAAAATCTTCATTGACCGTTTTTACAAGAACTTTATCGTGAAATATGCTCTCTAATCTCTTGATAATTTCTTCTTTAATCTTTCCTCCACCTCTACCAACATTTACTTTGAATCTATCCGCTTCTACGTTGAAGAAAATTGTTATAGTTTCCTTAACAGCTTCTACCGCAGTAAAAAACTCATTTACGCCTAAGATAACTTTATTTTCTGCTACAACAGCAAAACCTATTGTTCTTCCAGGGTCAATACCTACTGTCACTTCTCTAAATTTTGTTTTATTATTCTCAATAAGATAAATATTGGAAAATAGATAATAAAGGTTGAAAGCTTTAGGTATGAAAATTTTATCACTGTGGATCATGCTTTTTTCTGTCTCTGTTGTAATTACAATATCATTATTTTCGACTGTAAATTGATCAGGTAAAATGTGATTAGTTTTGATATTAGTAATTTTAGATAAAATATCCTCAACAGTAAACAAAAACCTAAAATTCTTTGTTGCAATTGTAACCCTAATCACAGTTTAACGAAGTTTCCTAATTAAAAAATCTTTATGTTTCATAACTTGTGTATGACATACTTATAAAGATAAAAATTTACACGTACATTGCCTAAAACGGAATGGTGAATCAAATCACTCAGAATCAGACTTTATCTATTAATATGCAGGATTATTTTGATCGATTAAATGATCAATTACATGTAATTTATAATATTGCTGAAAAAGCAAGAAAACTAGGTTTTGATCCTTCTCTTAATGTTGAAATTCCAATTGCGAAAGATATAGCTGATAGGGTTGAAGGTTTGATTGGGCCTGAAGGCGTAGGTGTACGAATAAGAGAGCTAGAAAAAAAGAATCTTTCCCGAGAACAAGTTGCATTTAGGATTGCAGGAGAAATTTGTGATCAGAAATTAATTAAAGGTTCCAAGGAAGTACTTGCAGAACAAGCCATACGTACATCTCTAGCTGTTATCACTGAAAGCATTACAGCTGCTCCAATTGAGGGGATTGCTAAGGTAAAGAT
>JAEOUK010000510.1 GCA_016839385.1 Promethearchaeota archaeon | reverse complement strand
GCTGGTAAACTTGTTTATAAGATTCGCAAGTGATTGGGCTGGGGTAAATATCAACCAAATGTTTGATTTCTATACCCAAATGGCTGAAGGGTTAACGCTTAATTTACTTTTGGTAAACAAAAAGAAGAACCCGATAAGTATTGGTAGAGTTATCATCGAAAACGGCATAATTCATATGAATCCCGTTCCATTAGAATTTATCAAACAGCGTTATGAAGAATCCGAATCAAATAATATTGAAGAACTGGCTAAATTTCTGTTTAACAGAACCAAAACAAATACACTAACGATTGAGATTGGAGAATTTTATGCATTTTTGAAAAAATTCAATAATCCTGAATATACTGTGTTGGATTCGTTTTTGGATTTAATTCAATTATCCAGCCAATATGGAACTTATCCTGAATCTATATTTACACAATTATTGAGAGAAATTGGGATTGATGGAGATAAATTACTGGGAAAATTACGAGAAACCGTTGTTTCAATAATAAAATACTATGAGCGTATTTTGGTTACAACTCTCTCTACTAATACAAAAGGAGAACGAAAACTTAATTCTATATTTTATTTGAGTGTTTCTGATAAAGGTAACTTAGTTCATCAGCAATTAAATCCACGTATTTATAAAAAAATTTTTAAAAATAAGCAAACAACTGTCGCTATTGATGAATTGGAAGAGGTTGTCACAGAAAAAACAGGAATGTCATTTCCTCTTATAGCAATTGTCAAAATGAAAATTATAACAGAAATTTTTTCACTTCAAAATCTCCAAAGTATTATGGAAATGAGTAGATTTAGACATAGTCTTCCGTCTCTAGAGAAACTTGCAGGGATTTTTACTGAGATATCAAATAATGAATTACCTACTGGGGAACTAGAATCAGAAACATTAGATGAAGAGGACAGTTCAAGTTTAATTGAAGATATTCCATCAATAAATCACTTTCTAACAAAAGGAATCACTCTAAAGACTAGTAAGGACAAAACGGTTATTTTAAAAAGAGATAAAGAGTCAGATGATAAAGGTTATTTAGGTTTGGATATCACCAAACTCAAGAAATTTATTAAATCTAACTTTCCCGAGATATTATTAGACAAGCAATAGTCTAACAATATTTTTATTACTATTTAGAGAATTTAATTTGTAGTATAGTATTTTACTTGTAGAATCAGCGGATTTGATCAAACTATGGAAATTCCACTTGAAAATTTAGAAGTCTATTATACGGAGCAATTGAATATCTTTTATGCGAAACAAAAAAAATTCTTGAAAAAATTTGTAGAAAGACTCGAAAAATATATTGTTGATTTAAAAAATGCAGTCGATAAAATGCGTGAGCGTAAGGAATCAATTGAGTTAGATGAGCAAGCGATGCGTTATGTCGAAAGATTTTATATCAAAGTAAAAGAAAACTTAGATTTCATAAGTGTTCCTGAAAATCCCACCGCTGAGGGAGTTTATAAATTAATTGACGAGATAAAGAAACTATTCGTTAATATGAATGAACTTGGTAGGAAGAACATACCACGGTTTGCCAAAGAATTCCAAATTGAACTGAAGGAAATTGATTTCATTACCCGAAAAATAAGCGAACAGTATATGCGAATTGATGTGTTTATACGGAAAAAGTATGAAGAACCAAAATTAGCTGAAAGTCTTGTTAAACAGTTCCCAAAATTAGAAAATGTTGTGGAACGAATAATAAATACAAAATTAACTGTAGATAATTTCAATTCCGATGTTGAAACATTAGAAAAGGAATTACACGATTTAGAAAAGAGCATAATTGAAATTGAAAATAACCCAATATTCCAAAAGCAGTCCGAATTGGAAAAAAGACTCTTTGATTTACGAATTGATTTTGATAATAAACTCAAATTCAGGAAAGCTCTCAAAAAACTTAAGAAAAAGGTTGAATCTCAAGCAACACGTGGAATTACTCCTGATTTAGTCAAGAAGTATATTAGTGATCCTTATACTACTATTGCTAATGAAGGAGAGAGTCACCCGAAACTAACTGAATTCCTAATTCAATTACGTTATATGTTAGAACAAGGTGGTTTAAACCTTAAAACAGACGCTAAGAATAAATTACTCCAAAATATTGATCAAATCGTATCGAAAGGTGTATTAAAACCAATTATAAAAGATTATTTGAAGTTCAAAGAGGAGCTTCAAGAAATTTTGGATAAACCAGAACAAAAGACGCTATTCGAAAAATTAACAGAATTAAAAGAGATGTACTCGATAAAAACTCAAGAATTAGAGCATTTGAAAGCAGATTCAACTCATAAAAGCAATGAATATCGAAATCTCCTTAAGAAACTCAAAGATGATAGGGATGAAATTCAAAACAAAATTAAGGAATATATAAATCAGGATGTCACAATCCAAATCTCTCTGAAATTTTGAGGTTTATATTATGAATGAAGACATCGAATCTGAAAAATTTGAGCCAGTAATTGCATTAGCACAAAAATTGATCAATATTAATTCAGAACCTGCGCATTTAGAGTATGAAGTCGAAGAATTTCTTTGGAAATATTTACAAAATTTCGGATTTCATTTGGAACGGGTTTCTTATGCGGAAAAGCGTAATAATATTATAGCTATTTTTCCCAAGCCTGAAGAACATATTGTCGATCATTATATTGCTTTTTCAGGACATATGGATACCGTCCCAGGTTATAAAGAAGAGGATGGATACATAAAAGAGGGTAAAATTTACGGTCGTGGCAGTACAGATATGAAAGGGGGAATTGCTGCAATTTTAACTGCAGTGAAGACTTTCATAATAGAACACAAACAATCACAAGAGCGATTACTTAAGAAAAAGAAACTTCAAAGAGGTATTGTTCTTATCTTCACGGTAGATGAAGAAACGGGGTGTGCAGGTATTGTTAGCTTAACCAAAAGAAATACCCCTTTAACTCAGAAAATCAATAAAGAATTTTTTATCGACTTTGGTATAAATGGAGAACCAACCAATTTATCACCAATTATCAGTCATAAAGGAGTTGTTTGGTTTCTTTTAGATTTCTACGGAGTATCTGCTCATGCAAGTGTACCTCATTTGGGAAAAAATGCGATTGAGATAGCTGCAGAATTCATTATCGAATTAAAAAAACTTCAGCAAACATTAAAATCACGAAATTATCTATCTAATTCTGATATTACTCCCCCAACACTAAATATTGGGATAATCCATGGTGGTACAAAAACGAATGTTATCCCAGATCACGTTCATCTTGAAATAGATCGACGTACTATTCCTGGTGAAACAGCGGATTCAGCATTAGAAGAGATTCGCGAAATATTAAAGAAGTTTCCTGGAGAAAAAGTTGAAATCAATATGGATCATCCAGGAGAATCCTATCAAATTCCTCAAGGCAAAGAAAATGAATTCTATAAAATGATATTGCAAATAACTGATAAATACGGAACAACTAAGCATTCATTTATGGAGGGATACACCGAATCAGATATTTTGTTCCGATACTTTGGAATTCCAATGATTAATCTTGGTCCCGGAGGAATTGCACAAGCACATACAGATGAAGAGTACGTCGAAATTGATGAAATTTTAAAAGCTTGCAAAATATACTACGATATTTTAGCTCTATTTTGTTGGAAATAAGCCATAAAACTTATTTTTTTATATAATTTCCATTAAACTCTTTTAATGGGTATTTTCTGCGATTTTTTTCCATCTTACTTAAGAATATTGTTGTCAAATCCAAGTTTAAACTATTTATCATGGAAATTAAGTATGCAAACACATCGGCTATCTCTTCTGTTATGGATTGGATCAATTTCGAATTCGAACGAATTTTCTCCATCGATTGGTTTTCAAATAAAAATAACTCCAAAAGTTCATTAGCTTCAACTGATATCGCGATTGCTAGTTCTTTTGGGTTATGGTAACCTGTCCAATCCCGTTCTTTGACAAATTTAGTCATAACTTGTTTTAATTCAGACAAGGTAGTTGTAATATCATCCATAAATTTCGTTTGTATTTTTGTGAAAAAAAGACAGCTGTTAATCGATTGTCAATATAGTTAAATCCCTAATTTGTCAAGGAAATCTAAGATCATTTTATTATATATTTCAGGACGATGATTTGGACCAAAATGACCACACATCGTCGCAACACGATATGTGGAGTTTGGAATTTTTTTTGCCAGATCCTTTGACATCCATAAAGGAGCATAATTATCTAATTCTGCTCCAATCACTAACGTGGGACATCGAATTTTAGAAGGATCAATTGGATTTTGGATCATGTCAAATATTTCACTCTCGACAATTCCATCTAATTTTTCGTAGAAGAAGTCTGTAGAATCTTCATCACCAAGAAGTGCTCCACGAATAAAGGGGATGGTTTTATCAAGGAGAACCTCAATATTATCTAGGATTAGATCGTTAAATTCCATACGAACTAATTGAGGTAATAAATTCCAGAAGATATTTCGTATAGTATTGTCAATCAAAAACGTGCCTGAATTAAGGAGAATTAAGCATTTTACTTGATCGGGGTAATTTATAGCGAATTGTTGCGCAATTCCTCCGCCAACTAAACTATGACCAATTAATACTACTGGTACATCAAGATTCAATATGTATAATAATTCTTGAATATCAACTATACTATCTCTAATCAAGTGTGCATCTGGTTTTTCGTAGGGATTTTTTTCACTCTTGCCATGACCCTCAGCATCAAACATAACAACTTTGTGCTTATTTTTGAGAATCCGTAGTTGTTCTTGAAAAAATGCACCAGAAGAACCAAATCCATGGAGCATTATAATTGGAGTCTTTTGATCTTGATGCCCGTTAAAGATCTCATAAAATAAATTGAGATTATTTTTATTTTTATAATACGGGGGCATGGTGATCATTTACCTCAAGTATTCTCCTTATCCTCTGTTTGTAAGTTGAATTGATTAATTAAAGGCTCAAAAAAAAGATTGTCTTACCTTATAAAACTAATCATTACCACAAATTCAGTAAACACCGTTCAATATGAAAAATTACGATTAAATTGAGTTATAAGAAAAATGTATTTTGTCTCTCTATTATTTTCCAAATATTTGTGAATTTCGTAATAATGGGTGAATATATAAGATTGAATTACTGAAGTGATCTATATACCAAAGGAATGAATGATACTTGGGTAAAGAAGAACATTATTTTAGGTGAGAATTATCGCAATTTTTGAGACTGGAATTTTATTGGATGGCAACATACTTATTGAGAAAAAATATTATGATGCATCTAATGCATTAGATAATCAACTTAGAGCGGGTTTATTAGCTGCAGTTGATGGATTCGCTCACGATGCATTCAACACGGAATTGGATTCTTTTACTTTAAGTTCTTACACCCTGGTAGCTTTGTCACGAAATTTAGAGATACCTGTCATAAATGAAGAAGACGTAAAAGCTCATTCCTTGATGATTTTTACCATTATAGAAAAAGATACAAATGAAAAAGCGGTAAAATTGTGTATGAAAAGAGCACTCGAACAATTCTTGAATAGATATAGTGTAAATGATATTATTACAAAAGAATCAAATTATTTTATAAAATTCACAAACAGGTTTGATAAGATTTTCAAAGATTTAATACTGAAAAGTGAAGATAGATTTAGTTCAATGTTTTAATTTGAAATAATTTCTCACTTGATTTATCGCTCAATTAAATTGATGTATATTTCTCTGGGATAAATTTTAGTAAATTTTGGAAGAAATTCATGGAATCATCACTCAATCCAGGATAAATCTTATCCAATTCTTGTTGCGCATGTTGGATCATGTTCTTTGAGAATAAATTTGCGAATTCCAGTGAACCTGTATTTTTAATTATTCCTCGAATAACCTCGACTTGCTCAAATTGTAATTCTTCTTCCGAATTCAAGATTGATAACATTTCTTTTTTCTGCTTAGGACCTGCATTCTGATAAGCAGTAATCAGGAGAATATTACGTCGGCGTTCTTTGATATCCATATCTATCGATTTCATTTCAGGATTACCAAACGTATCATTTATATCATTTTGAATCTGATAAGCCAATCCAATATACTTCATGGACATTTTTAGTGGTTTAATTTGAGATAAACGAGCATCTGCAAGAGCTGCACCTATTGCAGCTGCTGTTTCAAATTGTTTTGATGTTTTCAATTCAGAAACTTCAAGATAATCTTCAAGAGACCAATTATCCAGGGATTTAATTTGCCCATATTGTTCCATAATTTTACCTTTCCCAATAGAATTCATTCCCTCATGAAAATCCCATAGAGCTTGGAATCTCTTAGTTGAACCAAAAGTTGATCCAACGATTATATTTTGTCCTAAGAATGCACAAACATCTCCTCCATGAATTGCAATTGCATTCCCGAACAAATCAGCGTCTCCATAAATATTTTCATTGAGAGTTTTGAACATTTCATTATAAATTCTGTGAAATGTAGGTTTTCCTCTCCTAGTTAAATCTTGATCTACAACATCATCATGAATTATTGATGAATTATGTAATAATTCAACTGCTACAGAGATTTTGTATACTTCGTCTAGATATTTTTCTATCCGATTATCCATAGCTAACCCTGTAAATGTTTTTATCAAGACCAAAGGACGTATTCTTTTAGCAAATCCGCTTGATAAAATGAAATCACGAAGGTTTTGGTAGAAATCACTGAGTAAGAAATTTTCTTCTTTATTGATCAACTTGACAAAAAAGCGTTTAATGCGTAGTTCAATCTTTGTTTTTTCTTCAGACACCGACTTAAGGAAATCATCCATGTGTGAATATTCTTCTGATTTCTTAAAAGCATAAGCATTACTGAGAACTTAATAATATGTGTAAACTTTCGCATTTTATTGATATAGAAATGGGATTCATGCACACTATTGGCTTAAATACAATTTCTTCAGATCTAAGTAAAGATTATTTTTTGAGGGAGACGACAAAAAACGACATTATTCAGAAAATTCATTTTTTGTGATTATTCCAATCCTTGTTGGAAAAATTCTAAGAACTAGACAATATGAGTTCCGACAAAAATAGGATCATAGAACAAAAAAAAACAAAAATAGATAACTTCAAAACAAACAAACTCAAAAAATAGGAGAAAACAAACATGGATATTGTCATTTCATTTGAGAAATATATTCCCAAACCGCATGATTTTTATAGAAAATATGAAATACTAAAGAAGATGAAATTTGTGAAAGACATCCGAATTATCTGCCCTGAAGGACAACGTCCAGTCATTCAAATTATCCGAAATAATGAAGAATCTCCTATTTCCTACTAGTTTTCGAAACATAATCTTAATTTTGTCGTATAACACACCGAATCATTTTTAAGTACTTACTGATCAATATTCTATAATTTTAGAAGTCTTTAAGCTTAAATGCTTGATCTTTAAAAGTAAAAATAAAGAAAAAATTACGAAATATTCCGAGTAAATTGAAAACATATCATGGGGATATTATCAGCATACATAATTCATTTCGTAAAAATTAATACATAATAAAAAAAATTGACACATCATGCCTGAAATAGAAGTTGATTTCGATAAATTTGTGCCTTCTTTACATCAATTTTATTCATATTATCATATCATGAAGAAATTGGGATTAATAGAAAGCGTAAAGATTGAAATTGGCGAAGAGGGACCAGCTATTACAGTAAATACCAATCTTTCAACTGAAGCTAAAAAAATTTTTGCATAGAATAGTAATCTTGTAAATAATCTTAATTCTTATCAATCAACTTATTTTTATACTATAAAATTAGAGTAGGTTTATGGCAGATCCGATTGTAACCCGTACGATTGGTTTGGATTTCATTTATTTTGATTTATTGTTCCTTGCATTTTTCATTTTCTTTTTGGTCAAGAAAAAATATTGGTTGCCAATTATTTGGGGAATAATTGGCTGGGGGATGTATCTTCTGATTGATTATTATATTTGGTATATTGTGCTTGGTAGCCGTACGTATTCCGGTCCAATTAATCCCCACTTATTTTTTATGTGGTTTACATTTTCCCCTGGATTTACGCAATTTGCATATTGTTTCGTGATGTTCGAAAAACGGAATAAGAGGGAGATGGTGGGATTTACAATTCTCTATTTCTTGGGTTGGGCGTCGGTTGGAGCTTTATCTCAAGTGATCCCACTGCATGATACCATAATTGAAGTTGCTCGAGACATGAGTGCAGGCAATCAACGTCTAATAATGACTCTGGTTGCATTGGGAAACGTTTTAGTTGGTGTCATTTTGGTATTATTTAAGAAACTTCGATGGGAAGATTTTATTTTTATATTTATTGTGGGAACTCTTGTCGAGTTAAATCTCGAACTAAGCTTATTGGTATCTGGAATTCGATTAGAACAAGGAACGTGGAGTTTTGGTTTAATGGTGGTAAACACATTAATCGAATTTAACGTGGGTACAATCCCCATGTATTATATATTCAGAGGATTTCAGAAAATACGGGATAAACACTTGTATGCTCAACTATCGTTTGAAGACTTTTCTTTTATTAAAACCGATTACAATCGTGTTATGGGAATAATCAATAACACAATCAAACCAAAAACTAAATCTATTTTAGAAAAATTGTATAGCAGGGACAAAATCGAGAG
>JAEOUK010000509.1 GCA_016839385.1 Promethearchaeota archaeon | reverse complement strand
CTGGTGCTATGTTACGAGAAACAAATGAAAAAGAGACGCGTAAATTTATTGCGTATACCTACGGCCTTCTTACTTTGATGGATCACTACATTGGAGTTATTTTGGATGCAGTGGATAGCTTGGGTTACAGAGATAACACCATAACTGTATACACAAGTGATCATGGAGACATTATGGGAGAACAAGGTATGTTATTCAAAGGGCCATCACATGGCATGGGAGTATTCCATATTCCCTTTCTTTGGCGAGTTCCTGGAATAAAACCTGCAAAAACTGATGCATTAATTACCCAAGTTGACTATCCAGTAACATTATTGAATTTGCTAGGAATTAAAAAACGAAAACAACCTGAGATGCAAGGAATCGATATGCGTCCTGTTTTAGAATATCCAAATGATCCCCAGGTCGAACCTAGGGACTGCGTTTTAATCGAAAACGATGAAGAAGTCGGTAAGCTATATGTGAGACTTCGACACCTCATCACCAAAAATCATAAATTAACTGTGTATGAGGGCTATCCGGATTATGGAGATTTGTTTGATCGTAAAGCAGATCCTTGGGAAATGCACAATCTCTGGCTTGATAAGAAATTGAAAGATCTACGCTACAATCTTTTGAATAGATTATTTCAAGAATGTCTAAAAAACCAATCCCGACTTCCCAAGAGAATTGCTGGCACATAATCTCTTTTATTATTCATCCAGATGATTTTTAACCCGTGCAATCATTTTTAATTGATGTATAATGTCTTTATGGGCTTCCTCAGATAAGTCCCAGAATAGATAGGGTAAAGTTTGAAAGACACACGCAATTCCTGACATTATACTCAAGTTTCTAAATACTTGGCTACGAATTTCTTCATTTATAAGCACATCTGCGCCTCCAATCATCCCTGAAATTCGTAATACAGCAGGTGCAATTAAACCTGTTCCCAGCCAGACAATCCCCAGAATTAATTGATTGAACATGCCCCAAAATCCTTCTAAACGTTCTCCGGTTCGTAATTGCTGATAATCTAATGCATCTGCTGGCATGATTGCACTACATACTGCAAATCCAGCAAGAGCATTTTGTAGAAATATCATAACGAGCAACAATATCGGATTGTTTGGTACAATTGACATTGGGATATACAGCAATGCTGAACCAAAACCTGTGACTAACATTAGATTTTTTTTCCCAAATTTCCGTACGAAATGTCCCGTTAAAAGCTGACCCGGGATCATTGCATTTCCAAGAAGAGTTGTTGTAATTGAAGTTGCTAAATCACTTTTCAATGAATACACATTAATCCAATTCGCAAGATTCCCTGCAACACGTATTGCTAAAAAAATCCCTGATATAGTTACTATCCAGAAATATTTATTCCGAATTAAACTTTTCACTGCATGAAGAAATTTAATATCGGGTTTGTAGTCCGTCTCTACAATTATTCGTTCTTTAACATTGTAATAGGTGATTAGAGTTAGAAGAAATAATAAGATCCCAAACATGGGAAACCAAATTCGATAACTCAAAATACTTTCTTGCCCTGTTACTTCTCCTTGTTTAGTTATAATTGCTAAAATTGGAAATAAAACCGTCACGATTGAAGGAAATAAGGAGGAGATAATAGAATGAAAGGAATACATTTTTGCCCGTTCAAAGGTATTGGGGGTAATAACTTGTCCAACACCTCCATTAGCGACTACTAAGGTAGGCCATGTTATTGATAGGAGAAGTTGAAGGATAAAAATTGCTAAACCAGCTAAACTCAGAGGTTCATTAAATAAAGTCATAACATGGATATCCACCCAAGAAAGAGGGATAAATGGTATTGCACAAGTTAGGACCACAGTTGGTATTCCCATCCAAATCAAATATGGTTTGAATTTTCCTTTTTTTCCGCTGGTGTTATCCATCAGAGTGCTAATAATAGGCGTTTTGATGATACTAATAAACGTAATAACGGAACCCATCAAATAAATAATAAAAGGACTTAATTTATAGATAGATCCGATTAAAATGGTTGCCGAATTCAAGCTACTCAACATTACGAGAGAACCCATCCCTCCTACTCCTCCCGAACCTGTGGAATAGGAAAGAATTTCCTTGTATCCTAAGTACTCACCCTCTTTGTGTGAAGTGTGCCAGTTCCTTCGCAATTCAGTAAAAAAACTATTTAACTTTCCTTGGTTTTGGGGAGTAGTGTCGTGGCTCTCGGTCACAGCTTAGATCATATCCCTTTTGTTAAATAATTAGTTAAAATAAGAAATTAAAAATGACATCTTGTATAAAAAATAAAAAGAAAACGATTAATTCGCTTAATTGGACAACATTCTTTACATAGCTTGGCCACATTTACTGCAAAATTCCGCGTCTTCCGTTTCGAGGTAGCCACAATTACGACATTTAATCTTTACTACTTCTTTTCCTCCACCGCCAATAGACATTCCGTGTTTTTGAAGACCAGTCGCAAATCCATCTGTTACTTGCTCAGTCGAATATTTCATAGCCCCACCAGTAGCACGCGAATAAAATTTAGAGATTTTATCCATTTTTGATGCCATATAGAAATACATACCAACTCCAAATGGAATGATTCCGATTGCTGCTAATCCTCCCCCAACTGCAATTTTCCAAATGAAGCTAAAATCCATGTCTCCAAGTCCAATACCACCGATTTGAATGAAACCCCATATTAAAATTACTAATCCTACAATAACGACTAAAAGACCAATTGTAATTAAGCTTCTACCTTTCTTTCGGGCATTTTCTTTCATAGTTTCATATTCTTCGTCACTTAAACTCATAAAACATCAATATAACTATGGAAACATGAATCTAATAAACCTATCTTGATAACAAGCTAACCAAATAAAAATATAAAATAGAAAATATAAACTCAATATTCAAATAATTAATGGGTATTAGATTACTTCTCCGCATTTACTGCAAAATTCCGCGTCTTCGGTTTCAAGGTAGCCACAATTACGGCATTTAATCTTTACAACTTCCTTACCTCCTCCACCAATTGACATTCCGTGTTTTTTTAAACCGGTCGCAAACCCGTCCGTCACTTTTTCTGTTGTATATTTTGCTGAACCTCCCGTTGCTCTCGATATGTATCCAGAAATTTTATCCATT
>JAEOUK010000508.1 GCA_016839385.1 Promethearchaeota archaeon | reverse complement strand
TGTTATTACAATGAGAACAGCTCTAGTCGATTTTGGATTACTAAATACTAACATTATACTATATGGAATGTCGGTTCCATTCCAGTATACGCGATATTTCATGGCATTTATACTAATAGGATTGTCTTTCCATTATATGCGACAAGATTTCATCTCAAAAACGGTAAAACGCGAAAATTACGTTGACAATATCACATTTGCTCAAATAGATTATCTACCAACTTACGATGAATGCCTAAAATCGAATTTCCTGTTATCTATTCCTAAAACTTATCGTCCAACAGAAGATGAACGGGATGAAGTTAAGCAGCTGATGTACGAATGCCGAAATGGAATCACTGTGGATGAATTGCTACCTGAAGAGATCGGGGAAAGAGATAGACTATATGTTACTATAAAATACATGACTAAACGTAGACATATTTTATGGTGGGAACCCGAGTTTAGTTTCACTAATGAACGCGCAGAATTGGATTCTATGTACACAATGTATGAAGATGGTCGAGATGTGTTCTCTTACAAATTCAAAGAGAGTTCCACTGCAGATCCGGGTTTAGTCGCAGGTATGTTCTCTGCAATCACAAGTTTTATCAAAGAGACTACAAAAAGTGCAGATTTATTGCGTACAATCGACCATGGAGATACGAAAGTCATTATTGAGTACGGACAATATGTATTTGGTGCAATTTTTGCAGACAGAGAAACAACAGAAATTCGAACTAAACTAGCAAGTTTCGTTTCTGAATTTGAAAGACGCCATGGAGATGTTTTGAAAAAATGGGACGGAAATTGCACTCCATTCGCAAATGACGATGTATTACTAAAAGAAATCTTCGAAATTTAATCTATTTTTTATTTATCTACTTTTCATGTTTGGTCAATTCTCGAATCAACATGGTTGCGTAAGTTCCTTTAGGTAGGGAAAATCTCATATGGATAATTGGTTTCATTTTGTTATCAAATTCTGCATCGACATGGAGATCTTTGGGTTTCACAAATAATGAACGATAGGATCCTCTGAAATCATAGGTTTTTAGGTCTTTTACATTCTTAAAATACTCAAGTTTAAACCTTTCCTTCTGTAATATTCGAGAATATATTTTTTTGAAGAAGTTTTCTTTCAATACTGTGTCATAACCCAAAATCGGGCAAAGAATCCGAGCTCGATCCATTTCCAGCACTTTTTTCAAATGGGACTTTTTCCAGCTTGTGTATGTATAACGGACAGGAGTAGTCAAACCATTCTCTTCCAGCAATAAGCTAATCGTATCGTTATTTTTGGGTTCAGTTAAATTCCCAATTTTTTGCTTACGTTGACTTACTGCCATATTAAATAGATATGATTGATAGGAGGACATTAATAAATTCAATAAAGGACGGGGAATACGCTTCAATGCCCCAAAATAATCTCCTGATTTTTTTAATAAATGTTTTATCATTATCCGTTCATAATACAAACCTTCTGGAAAGTCTCGAAGTGCTTGTTGGAAATCTTGTGTTTCCTGCAATTGTTTTCGACATATTTTCACTATTTCATGTTCAGGAGGATAGGTCGAATAAAGAAATTCCTCAACTGCTTTTTGATAACTTTTCAAGAAAATAAATTTACCAACTAAATATGAATTGGGTCGAATCGAACCAAATCTTTGTAATCCATAATAATTTGGAAACCCATTTTTTGCGATTTGAGATTTAAATTCCGCTGTAATTTCATCCAATTGCTCTTTTTTGAAATCAGAAATATTTCGTATAATAATTTCAAATCTGTTGCCCCAAAGATCTCCAAGTTTAATTGGTTTTTTCGAGTAATGAATGTTTTTTATGAAAAATGTATCAAAATGGAGATGGGAAAGTTTTTGACGATAATCTCCTTTAACGGTCATTCTTTGCACAGTAATAGCTCGATTATCTTTTAAACCAGCCCAGGATACATGACTTGAATCAATCCCTAATTCTTTAGCAAGTTTTTCAGCAGCTAAAATTGTATCCTCATTTCTCTTCACGACTTCAATTAGGGTATAAGAGATTTTTGAGGATCGAGTACCCTTAACTTCTGGATACTTTGGTTCATTAATCGTGAGTATATTTCCTGTAGGGGTTATTTCAGAGACTATAAAATCTTCAGGACGGATTTTCAAATCTCCCTCAATAATAGGTGTGGTAGTAGTGAAGGTAGAGATTCCAACGTGTTTCTCTAAGTCTGATTCCTTTGAGAGAACATTTTTTCTTTTCATTCAAACACCCATCATCTATAATTTATCATAAGAGCTTTAAATTTGAACAAAATTTATCGATTTTTTCAGCTCTATCTGGTCCTATCCCTAGTGCTGTGATTGTTCCGGGTTCAAGTTGAGTTAGACCGGCATCTTGTACAAGAAATGCTCCAATCCCAGCATCCATTACATCATAGTATAGCTTTCGTATCGCTTCTTCTGAATCTATTTTTACTACAATTTTCCGTTGACCAGACTGTTTTTTCCACTGCCTATATACTTCCAAATTTTTTGCTTTAGAAACTTCTGCAGCAGATAAGGAAGCATGGCACGCTTGAGCGCACTTCTTCCCAACTTTCATCTTCAAATCTGTTCGAATCACTATAACTTGTTTGAAGTTTCCCAAACCCATAATGCATTAGACAGTTGCCAAGCTCAATAAATATTGTTGAATAACAAAATTAAAGAGAAATTCCATATTTAACGAACCAAATACAATCAAGATGATCTTATGCAATTAGATAAGTTAGGTAAATGGCGTAGAACACATTATACCACAGATTTAACACCTGAAATTGTAGGACAAACAGTTAAAATTGCTGGATGGGTGCAACGCATTCGTAAACTGGGAGCATTAACGTTCATTATTCTGCAAGACAATTTTGGATCGGTGCAACTCACCTTGAAAAAAGGGGAAGTGTCAGACGAACTATTCGAAAAATCTGATGTTCCTAATCAAACCTCGATAGGAGTGACAGGAGTAGTAAAAGAGTTTAAAAAATCAAAAAGAGGGGTAGAAATCATCCCAAAGGAGATAAGAATCTTCAATTATGCACTACAAGAATTACCTCTTGATATGACTGGGAAAACTATGTCTGAATTAGATACTCGATTAAACCACCGTGCATTAGATCTACGATTACCAAGAAATCAAGCAATTTTTCGAATTCAAAATCAAATGCTATCTACAATTCGTAATGTATTGAATAAAAACAAATTCATGGAAATTGTGACACCAAAAATAATTGGTACTGCCACTGAAGGAGGCACGGAGTTATTCAAATTCAAATATTTTGATAAAGACGCATACTTATCCCAGAGTGCACAATTGTACAAATAACAATTGACCGTTCCATTTGATCGTGTATTTGAGCTCGGATCATGTTATCGTGCAGAAAAAAGTTTTACAAATAGACATCTCTGTGAAATTTATACTTTGGATATCGAAATGGCGTATTCTTCAATGGAAGATGTGTTTACAATAATGGAGGAGGTTCTCACCAAAGTAACACGAGATATTAGGAAGAAATGCGAGGAGGATTTAGATATTTTAGGTATTCAAGATACTTTTATAGTACCCCGTAAGCCTTTCAAAAAACGTACATATTCCGATATTATCAAATTAATTCAAGAGAGGACAGATCTCCCAATTGAATGGGGAGATGATATATCTACTGAAGCCTATCGCAGCTTAAATGACATTTTACCTGAGTACTATTGGATTACTCACTGGCCAACGAAAGCAAAACCGTTTTATATTCAACCTTCGGAAGATAATCCAGAAATTAGTGAATCTTTTGATCTCCAAAAAGGCTGGTTGGAATTAGCATCAGGTGGAACCCGGGTTCATGATAAAGAATTATTAATTAAAAGGCTGGCAGAACAAGGATTAAACCCCAAATCTTTCGAAAGTCATTTAAATACTTTTGATTACGGAATGCCACCCCATGCCGGGATTGGTTTTGGGATTGGAAGATACCTAACCATTTTAACGGGAGTAGACCAAATTAAAGAGTCTGTCCTCTATCCTCGAACACCTGATAGATTAACACCATGAAGGGAATATTATGAATGATGAGATGCTGGAATCATATTTAAAAGCAGGAAAAGCAGTAGCTAAAGCAATAAAACTCGCCAAATTAATCTCAAGACCTGGGACGAAGTTTTTGGATATCGCTACATTGTGTGAGGGGGAAATAAAAAATCAAGGGTGTGGTTTAGGATTTCCAGCGAATATCTCTCTAAACCAAATTGCCGCTCATTATAGTCCTGAGATCGACGATCCCATTAAATGTCCCGATCATGGTTTGTTAAAAGTAGATTTAGGAGCAGAAGTTAATGGTTATATTGCAGATTGCGCTGTAACCATAAATCTTGGTGAGGATAAAGGCATTTACGAGCAATTAGTAAAAGCTTCTGAAGATGGTTTAGCAGCTGCAATTAAAACAGCTGGACCCGGAGTCACGGTTGCAGAAATTGGCAATGAAATTTTCAAAGCAATCAACAATCACAATGTTAAACCCGTGGATAATCTGGGAGGACATGGACTTGATAAATATGTTATACATGACGCTCCGTTTATCACCAATATGCCAAATTCAAAAGATGATACTCCTCTTTTAGAAGACCATGCATATGCAATCGAACCTTTCACAACCAACGGATTCGGTAGAATACAACCTGGGAAAATAACAAATATTTTCGAATTTGCCAGCCTTAAGAAAGCAAAAAAACTTAATATGGAAGAAAGAGCAATTGCACAAAAATTCAAGTCGAAGTTTAATACGATTCCATTTTCTCCACGGGAAGTCGATTTTATTCAAGGAACAGATAAAATAAATAAAACTATTGATTACTTAAAGAAACGGGGAGTATTACGTGGATATCCGATCTTTGAGGAAATTGGTTTAGGATTAGTAGCTCAAACAGAACATTCAATACTCGTTTTGAAAGATGGAATCCATGTTTATACTGTTGAAGATAATGATTTGTAGTGACTTCTCATGCAAGTAAAAGATCTACCTGTAATTATTCTTGCTGCAGGACTTTCAAAGCGATTTCATGAAAAACACAGAATAACTCATAAAAGTTTGCTCAAAATTGATCCCAATACTACTATTTTTGATATGATTGTCAGCGGATTACTCGCTAAC
Source organism: Promethearchaeota archaeon (assembly GCA_016839385.1). The sequence goes on along the minus strand of JAEOUK010000508.1, from coordinate 2,669 downwards.
GGAGTAACTCATATAATTCCAATTTTGGGATATAAATCAAGCAATTTTGAAGAATATTTATCCAATAAATGTTTTTCTAGCCTCACGATTATGCCCATTTTAGCAAATGAGGATTATATTCATGGACCAGGATATACTATTTTATCTATTATCCCAAAATTGTCAAAGGAGTTTGAAAAAATACTTGTCATTCCTTCAGACACTATAGTACATCCCCATATTCTACAGCAAATTTTCTCTTCAGAAATTGAAAGTTCCGATGATTATTGTCATATTTTTACAATCTCATGTTCCTCAAAACAAATCTCCCAATATGATAATCAAATATCTTTTAATGCCCAAACAATAAATTCGGAATTTAATATTTATCCGTTAGGAGAAAAAGTTTCTAATATTTCTTCTCAAGAGTTAATCATACCTATTCTTATTCTCTCTCGTTCTTTCCTCCAATTTCTCCAAAGCAATATTATGAGAATTTCCAACAAAATTATTCAATATCTCTCTAAATATTTCAAAAACACTGGTTTTTGTTCTATAATAAGAATATCATATAATGAATTAATTCCTCCTTTTATTGATATTGATACTTCCAAAATTCTAAATACTCTAAATTCAGTCAAAAAGGAATTGATTACAGCCTATAAAATTAAATAGGTAATAGCATATCTGTAGGGTAGTTTATTGAACTTTTTTTCCGATTTGAGTAAGATGCGCGAACAAGTAATTCGAGTTAAGAATGAAAGAGATCCAAGCAAAAAAGAAGAATTAATTAGCAGTTATGCCTTTGATGTAATGTATGCAGTTCAAGAAGGGATAGATTCCATTCTATTGCAATCTCAAGGATTTGGCATCAATATTTGTGCAGATCTTGCTCTAGAAATTAAAAGACGGTTGGAAAGACAATTGATTCCAGTGAAAATGAAAATTTTCCTAAATAGCCGATTTCCAAAAGAATATCATAAACAAAAGGGCAAGAAACCAAGAAACACTTATGGTAATTTGAAAATCCTCAGTTATTTGGACGTGAAATTTCAATTTACTAAAAAAAAATGATGATCCCATGGAAATTCATAAGAATGGCCTCTTTATTCAAGAGAAAGAAATTAATGATAAATGTGCAATTTGTAGATCGCGGTTATTCATGCAAGTATATCACTACAAAGGAGGATTACGACGAGTAGTTAGTTGTAAGAAATGTAATACCTATTCAGTAATGTCCAAACCCAAGAAATATTCTACGAATATAAAAGAAATTCGAAAACCATCATTTTTAGATAAGAACCAAAAATAGGTTCCAAATAATCTATTTTTTTACCGTTTTTTTTGTCTCTTTATTATCCTTCAATTCCTTTTTCTTAAATTTGAATTCTCCATACACTGAACTCTCACTATGCTCTTGTTCAGTCGAGATTTTTTCCACGGTGAACGTTACCTGTTCTTCAGAAGCTATAGCCGTATTAAGAAAATTTACTAACCCTTGATGTTTTGAAGGAGGGACTTTCAGTTTTAACACAAGATCATGACCTTTCTTGGTTTTAGTCTTTAACACAACTCGAAATTTCATAGAATGATCCTCAGATAACGATATTCCTTTCTAATAAATTCTAGTTTTAATCTTTTGTGTTATCAAGATCCACATAGGAGGATTGAATAAGGAAATATCAGAAATGATTAATGAAACTATTCAAAAAACTATTAATTTAGGTATTTATGTGATTAGAATATGGATATTAAAAAGGATTCCAGAGACTTCTCACTACCCAATGATATTATAAAAACAGGTACCACTACAATAGGAATTATTTACAATGATGGAGTTATAGTGGCTACAGAATCACAAGCAACAGCAGGAACTTTTGTTGCTTCAACTAGAGCTCAAAAATTGTTCAAAATTAATGATATGAATGCAGCTACGATGAGTGGTTCGGTTGCAGATTGCCAATTTGTAGTCAACCAAATTCAAGCTCTCTCGAGCATTAGACAAATTGAGACTGAGAAGGTTCCTTCTGTAAAATATATCGCTAATTTAGTCAGAAATATAGTTTACAGTGGACGAGGGTATTATCTTGCGTTAATGATAATTGGGGGATATTCTGAAGAAGAAAATAAGGGTTTACTTTATGGAATTGATTTCGTTGGAACGCTTTTTGAGGAAGATAAATTCTTATCCTATGGAAGTGGATCACCATATGCTCTTGGAGTTCTCGAAGCAGAATGGAAACCTAATCTAACAGAAAAATTAGCAGTAGAATTAGTGAAAAAAGCCCTAACTTCTGCTGTAACTCGAGATTCAGGTTCGGGATACAACTTTCAAATTGTAAAAATAACAAAAGATGGATTTAAACCAATAGAAGGATATATCGGTTAATCCAAATTTTCTAATAATTTTCTAACATCTTTTATATCTCTTCCATAAATATGGAGAGAGTTAATAAATTCTACGTATTCTCCAATGTCAACCCCAATTCTATCTGCAACATTCTTTTGAATTCGGATCATCGCGTTTGCGTTCGCCTCCCACGCTTTAAAGAGGTCTCTGCTTCTCCATGTGGTTTGTAATATGAGTTTATTACTTTTTACTCGAAAATATAATCGCTGTAAACAAGGAGGATCCTCTGAAATGATATCAGAATATGGACGCCAAGTGATTGCTTGGGCTCGGCGAGTGT